>NZ_JALVTW010000017.1 GCF_027023985.1 Persephonella sp.
GAAAAATAGTTGGATACTATTACAAAGAATATAAACTTTTGCTGGAAGTAAATAAAATGGTTTCTAAAAGAAGCGCAGTTGCAGAAAGGAAAATAATATCAGGTATAATCTTTCAGATTTTAGAAAATAAAGATAAATATGCACAGGAAGTAATAAAAAGCAAAAATTTATATAACTTACTCGGGCTAATAAATACTTATCTAAATATTGGTAAAAAACCTGAAGAGATCAGATTACATTTTCTTGCTTACACGTCCGATTTTAAAAATTTATTAAAAAATTATTTTAGGTATAAAGATTCAATAAACCTTAGAGTCAAAGCAGATATAAGGGATGATATCTTAACTATTATTCATAATCACTTCGGACTTATAGAAAATATACATACAAATGTAAAAGGATTTAACTCCTTTGAGAAAAAACTGCTAAAAACACAGCCCGGGAATAATATGACCAAATTATTTACATATTTGGCAGAAAAGAGAGAGCTAAAACCGATTGAATTAAGCGTGTTTATGTTCCTTTATTCTTCAAGAAAAAAGAATGGAGATACTATTTTGCCACAGGCACAAATAGCTAAGAAGTTAAATGTCAGTAGAGTCACTGTTTCCAAGGCATTAAAATCTTTGATAGATAAGGGGTATATATCAGAAGTAGAGAATTATAAATACAGCTATAAAAAGAATTTAGGTAAAATTTACAGAATAAATCTGGAAAAATTGAAATAAATTTTATTTAAATTTTCATTAGTTCTTTGTAACGGTCAATAACAGCTCTGCGGACTTTTTCTGTAAACTCATTATCAAGAGACTGGACAATATCAACATAAGTCCCCTTTGAGCTGACTTTTTTAGGGAATGAAATAAATAAACCGCCGTGCTTTGATTCAATAACTTTTATACCTTTTATTACCAGAACATCATCAATGGTAATATCTGCAACAGCACGAACTCTACCACCTATTCTACTTGTATCAAAAGGATAAATCTTTACGTCGGTTATTTCCATTTCACAGGGTTAATATATTGTTAATTTCAAAATCTTTCAAATCAGGAGCTTTTATTTTACCAAAAGATATCTCCAGAGGTTTAGAAACAATTTCTCCTTTCTCATAAGCTACCATTATATTTTTCTTGCCGTTTAAATATTCCTCAACTGCAAATACACCAAACCTGGAAGCAATATCCCTATCAAATGCTGTAGGACTTCCACCACGCTGGATATGTCCTAATACTGCATATCTAACGCCGCCAAACTCATAAGGCCTGAGTTTTTCTTTAAGGATTCCTGCAATTTCTTTCGCAGAAGCTACACCTTCAGCAACTACTATAATTGAAAATCTTTTCCCCCTTTTTAAAGAATTAATTACAGTATCTACAATTACATGCATTGGGAATGGATACTCGGGAATTAATGTTACATCTGCTCCTGTGGCAATACCTGCAGCAAGGGCTATGAAGCCACTGTTTCTTCCCATAACCTCAACAACAAAAACTCTTTCATGGGACATTGTTGTATCTCTAATTTTGTCTATAGCATCAACAGCATTATTAACAGCTGTATCAAATCCTATTGTATAATCTGTGCCATAAGTATCATTGTCTATTGTTTTGGGAATACCTATCACAGGAATATCAAATTCTTTGACAAGAAGATTTGCTCCCTGAAAGCTACCATTACCTCCTATAACAAAAAGCGCATCTATACCTTCTTCCCTGATATTTTCTGCTGCTACTTTGCGGTATTGATAATCATGAAATCTTTCTTCCCTTGCAGTTAAAAGAATTGTGCCACCTCTGTTGATAATAAGACCAACATCTCTGGGGGATAGCTTTATAAAATCTTTTTCTATAAGACCTTTGAAGCCTCTTCTTACTCCTATAACATCAAATCCGTAATAATGTCCTGCCCGGACAACTGCTCTTATACAGGCATTAAGACCGGGGGCATCGCCCCCGCTGGTTAAAACGGCTATTTTTTTCATTTTTCAGCAGAGTAACAATATTCCTTAGCTTCTGCAAAGGATGGTAAAAGGTCTCCTGTTACTTTATCTACAAATACTGTTCTGATGGTATCAAAGTTTTCATATCCCTTGATATAAAGTTCACCAATATAATATTTTTTTCCTTCACAAACTTTAATCTGGGATACTTCTTTTGTTCCTTTTACGTAGTTCTCAATTTTTTGTTTGGCCTGTTCAAGAGTAATAACAGGTTTTACATATTTTGTTTCAGGATGTGCAAATACTGATTTGCCTGCTGACGTTGCAGAAGAAGTTGCTCCTGCACAACTTGCTAAAATTACCGCACCTGCCACCGCTAAAAATCTTTTCATTTGCTACACCTCCTGTGATTAGTAAATTAATGCTGTCAGGAAATAGTCTAATATTAAAACAACTACAGATGCAACCACAACCGCAGTTGTGGTAGACCTCCCAACTCCTTCAGCTCCCCCCTTTGTAACATACCCAAAATAGCAGGCTATTATTGTTATTGTCATTGCAAAAAATGCTGATTTATAAAGACCTCCAAATATATCTTTAAGCTCAGTTAAATCTTTCATTTTTTCTACAAATAAATAAGGATTTATAGAATAAAGATATGTTCCAACAAAATAACCTCCTATAATACCAGAAGTATAAGACAAGATTGTAAGGGCAGGAACCATTATTACTGCTGCTATAAGTCTGGGAGCAATTAAATATCTGATTGGATTAACTGCCATAACCTGAAGAGCATCTATCTGCTCTGTTATTTTCATTGTTCCTATATTTGCTGCTATCGCTGAACCTGAACGGGCAGTAACCAGGAGAGCAACCAAAACAGGGGCAAGTTCTCTAGCTAAGGATAGGGAAACAAGAGCACCTATAAGAAATTCCGCATTAAATCTGTGAAATGTTGGATATGTTTCTACAACAAGAACACCACCGGTGAAAAAACCTGTTATTGCAATAAGTGGTGCTGCCGTTACGCCAATTTCATCCATATACTTAAGGATATGTTTGATTTTTGGGGGAGACTTAATGATTACAAAAATAGTTTCTAAAAAAAGTATAGTTGCCTCCCCTACGTGCTCTACAAATCTTTTAAATTTTTCCATTTACAGCTCTGCTATATCTTCATCAAGTAAATCTATATTTTCTAAAAGCTCATCTTCTATTTTATCATCAGTTTCCATAGATTGCTTTGTTTCTTCCTCTGAATAACTGCCTTTCGCAAGGTTTTCAAATCTTGTTATATCTTTTATGAATGCCAGATTTACTATTCCCGTTGGACCGTTTCTCTGTTTTGCTATTATAATTTCAGCAAGACCTTCTTCTTCAGGTGTGGGATTTTTCTTATAGTATTCAGGCCTATGTATAAACATAACAAGGTCAGCATCCTGCTCAATGCTGCCGCTCTCTCTCAGGTCTGCCAGTTGGGGTCTTTTGTCAGAACGCATCTCTGCCTGACGGGATAGTTGTGCAAGGGAAATAACAGGGATATTTAATTCTTTGGCAAGGGCTTTTAAACCTCTGGATATTTCTGCTACTTCTTGCTGCCTGTTTTCTGTTCTTCTATGGGAGCGAAGAAGCTGAAGATAGTCAACAACAACAAGCTGAATATCTTTTTCCCTTTTAAGCCTTCTTGCTTTTGCTCTTAAATCCAGAATTGAGATAGATGCAGTATCGTCTATAAATAAGGGTGATTTTGATATTTCCAAAGCTGTATTTGTTAGTTTCTCAAGCTCTTCTGCACTTAAAAACCCAGACCTGATTTTTTTCAAGGTTATCCTTGCTTCAAGGGACAAAAGTCTCATAGCAATCTGTTCCTTTGACATCTCAAGGGAGAAAAATGCAGCAGGAACTTTGTCAACCACGCTAACGTTGTGAAGAATAGAAAGTGCCAGTGAAGTCTTACCCATTGCAGGTCTTGCCGCAATGATTATTAAATCTCCGGGGTGGAAGCCTGTTGTTAGTCTATCAAGGTCATAAAATCCCGAGGGGAGACCTGTAATAATAGTATCCTTCTTGAAAAGTTCATTTATGATATTTAAGGTTTCCCTTATTACATCTTTGATTTCATAGTAGTGGGTTATAGTTCTATCTTCATTAAGTTTAAAAATTTCAGTTTCTGCTTCTTCTATAAGCTGGTTGATATCTCTTACTTTTTTGGATTTTTCTATTATGCCTTTTGCAACGAGAATGAGATTTCTGGCAATAGCTTTTTCTTTTAGTTGCTGGGCAAGGGTTTCAACTATATTAGGAGGAGCAGCTTCATTTGTGATAAGTGCTATATAGCCAGCTCCTCCAATAGCCTCTAATTTTCCGATTTTTTCCAGATGATTTTTTACAATTAAGGGTTCTATTTCTTTGCCTTCTTCAGATAGCTGGAGAAAAGCAGAGTAGATAATTCTATGTTTTGGATTAAAAAAATCTTCAACTTTTAATATATTAAAGACTGTATCTGCAACAGATGGGTCTATAAAGATAGAACCTAAAACAGCCCGTTCTGTATGGTCATCATGGGGAAGGTTAATATCTAGTTCCTCAGCCATTTAAATCACCAGATTTGAAATGTAGTTTTGAAAATTTTAGAAGTTAAATATAACACAGAAGAGAAAAATTTTCTTCCGATGGGAAATTATTGAAAATAAAGGAAAAGCCCCAAAAGGGGCTATGAATTTTACTCTACGTTTTCAGGAACGATATGAACTTTTATTGTTTCGCTAACTTCAGGATGAAGTCTGATTGTTATGTTGTAAGAGCCAATATTTCTTAATGGATTTCTGAGCATAATTTTCTTTCTGTCTATTTCTATTCCTTTCTCTTTAAGAGCTTCTGCTATATCTGCAGTTGTTACGGAACCATAGAGTTTTCCTGTTGTTCCAACAGGTCTTTTGATTTCTATTTCCAGACCTTTAAGTTTTTCTGCAAGCTCAAGGGCTTTTTGTTTTTCTCTTTCAAGCTTTCTTGATTTTTGTCTAAGTATTTCCTGAACCATTCTTATATTGCTGTCTGTAGCCTCATAAGCAAGGCCTTTAGGTATAAGGTAGTTTCTTGCAAAACCTCTTTTAACTTCTATAATATCGCCTATTGTTCCCCAACCTTCAACATCTTTAGCCAATATAACTTTCATTCTCTCTCAACCTCCTACATTATTACGTATGGTAATAAAGCAAGCTGTCTTGCTTTTTTAATCTCAACTGTGAGTTTTCTCTGGTGTTTTCCGCATGTTCCAGAAATTCTTCTTGGTATTATTTTTCCTCTTTCAGATATAAACTGTCTGAGATATTCAACATCTTTATAATTAGGCTCTTTTCCTTCTGCACAGAATTTGCAGTATTTCTTTCTTTTTTGGAAAAATGGTTTGTTTTGTGCTGCTGGGTTTTGGTTTTTATTACTCAATTTTTTACCTCCTTTTGTTTTTAAAATGGAACATCTTCATCTGAGGAAAAATCCTCAGTTTCAGTAGAGATATCAAGCTCAGGTTCTTCTTCTATTTTTTCTGGTCTTTCTACAGGCTTTCCTGAAAGGATACTAACCCTATCAGCTACAATTTTGACCTTTGTCCTTTTGTCTCCTGCCGCAGTTTCCCATCTATCCTGTCTAAGCTGGCCTTCAACAAGTATTTGTGTTCCTTTATTAAGCTGTTTTCCAAGTCTTTCTGCAAGCTGACCGAATGTCTCAATATCAAAGAAATATGTTTCTTCTCTCCATTCGTTGTTAACTCTATAAGGTCTGTTTACAGCTATAGAAAAACTTGTAACCTGAGAACCACTCGGAAGAAATCTAATCTCCGGGTCCCTTGTAAGTCTGCCAATTAAAAATACTTTGTTAAGCATAATGAACCTCTTATTCCTCTGTAGCTTCAGCTACTTCTGGAGTTTCTTCTTCTTTTTTAGGTGGCTTAACTTTGAAATTGAGAAATCTGATAATATCCTCGTCTAATCTGAGGTTATACTCAAGCTTTTGGGGAAGTTCTGAATTGTCTGTTTTGAAGTTTACGATGTAGTAGTATCCGGTATTAAACTTCTGGATTGGGTAAGCAAGTTCTCTTCTTCCCCATTTTTCAAAGTTGTAAATCTCGCCACCGTTTGAGGTGATAAGATTTTGAATTTGTTCTACTTTTGAAGCCATTTCTTCTTCTGTCATTGTTGGCTTCAACACAAAAACTAACTCATAATGACGCACTGCACATACCTCCTTCTGGATGATTTTATTAAATCAGCCTCCAGCTTAATGCTGGAAGCAAGGGTTTCTTATACTATTTTCTGATTGCAAAAATTCATAGATTTATCAATACCATATTTTAACACATTTAATATACACTGGCTGGCAGACTGGATAACCTTTTCAAGTAAGATTTGCTGATTCTTAGGAAAAGGAGACAGAACATAATCTACAACCTGTTCTTTTCTTTCTGGCCTGCCAATCCCAATTTTAAGTCTTGGAAAATCTTCTGTTTTAATACTTTCTATTATTGATTTCATTCCTCTGTGGCCACCACTGGAACCTTTTTTTCTAAGGCGAATTGTTCCAAATGGAAGGTCAAGGTCATCATATATGACAAGTATCTCTTCAGGCTTAAGGTTATATTCTTCAAGAAGATTTTGAACGGCAACACCGCTATTATTCATATAAGTTTGGGGTTTTACGATAATCACATCATGGTCAGGACATTCATAGATATGGGAAAAACATTTCTCTTTGTATTTTTTGTTGCATTTAAGTAAAGAAGCCACAGCATCGGCAACCATAAAACCGATGTTGTGGCGGGTGTTTTTATATTGATCTCCGGGATTTCCCAGACCAATTATTGCTTTTATCATTTAGGTTTATGCTTCTGCTGTTTCTTCAGCTGCCTCTTCTTCTGCAACTTCTTCAACTTCAGGTTCGAGAACAACAGCTACAACTTCATCGCCAGGGGTAAGAATTTTAACCCCTTCAGGTGGTTCTATATCGCTAACGTGGAGAACATCTCCAACATCAAGGTTTGATACATCAACAGTGATTTTTTCTGGTATTTTTCTTGGAACTGTTCTAATTAAAATTGTATGGATTGGTTTTTCAAGAATACCACCAACTTCCAGACCTTTTGGTTTTCCAACCAGTTCAACTGGAACCTCAACGTCAAGCTCAACTCCAAATGTTACCTCATAAAGGTCAACATGGATAGGCGTATCTCCAAGGTAGTTATACTGAATATCCTTTAAAATACATACTCTTGGTTCTTCTTCACCTTCTATTTTCAGGTCAATAAGGAACATTCCTGATGGCCTATCAGCAAGGTCTTTCCAGTAAATATACGCATGGGCGTTTTCATGACCTTTTCCATAAATTTCAACAGGAATATACCCTTTTTTTCTATATTCCTTAACTTCGCTTTTCTTTCCTACTGTTCTTGGAAGTGCTTTCCATTCAATTCTTTCTATCATTTTTTATTCAACCTCCTTATACAAACAATGAACTTACTGAGCTTTCTATATTAATTCTTTTGATTGCTTCACCAACAAGTTCTGCAATTGATAAAACAGTTAGTTTATCAAACTCTTTTCCTTTTGTTGGAATACTGTCAGTTACAATAACTTCTTCTATTTCAGAATTTGAAAGCCTATCTATAGCAGGACCTGAGAATACCGGGTGTGTGCAGGCTGCAATAACAGATTTTGCTCCTTTTTCTTTGAGCATATTTGCAGCAGCAACAATTGTTCCTGCAGTATCTATAATATCGTCTATGATAATTGCATTTTTTCCTTCTATATCACCAATAACATCAAGGGTTTCAACTACGTTTGGCGCCGGTCTTTTCTTGTAGATTATTGCAAGGCTTGCCCCCAGTTTGTTTGCAAGCATTCTTGCTCTTTCAACACCACCGGCATCTGGAGATACAACGACCATATTAGGTATCTTTTTCTTTTGGAGATAATCAAGAATAACCGGAAGGGCATAAAGGTTATCCACAGGACAGTCAAAAAATCCCTGTATCTGTGCAGAGTGAAGGTCCACAGTTAATACTCTGTTAGCTCCTGCTTTTTGGATAATGTCTGCAAGAAGCTTAGCAGATATTGGAACCCTTGGTTTATCTTTTCTATCTTGTCTTGCATAAGCAAAATATGGGATAACAGCTGTTATTCTATGAGTTGAAGACCTTTTAAGTGCGTCAAGGATAAGGAGAAGTTCCATTATGTGGTCATTAACCGGAGATGTTAAAGGTTGAATAACAAATACATCTGCTCCTCTAACATTTTCTTTTATCTGAACTCTGATTTCTCCGTCTGAAAATCTTGTAACAAGTGTATCTACCAGAGGTGTGTGAAGATACTCTGCTACCTTATGTGCGAACTCAACATTGGCATTACCAGTTATAAGCTTTAGATGCTTACTCAAAAAAATACCTCCGGTTTTGTTTTAAATGGAATTTTAATGGCTGGGGAGGCAGGACTCGAACCTGCGACACCCGGTTCCAAAGACCGGTGTTCTGCCAGCTGAACTACTCCCCAACTCTATTTAAGATAAGTTTTTATCAACTTCCAGCCTTTGATCTGGCAGATTTTATTCAATTCTTCAGAAGGCTCCCCTATTGCATAAACACTACTTCCGCTTCCTGAGATAACCGGTTTATATCCCAGATATCTCAAGGTATTCATTACCTCTTTTACCTGTGGAAAATCCCTTTCCACAATCTTACCCAGCGTATTCTCAATACTGTCAAGGAGCCTTTCAAAATCTCCAGTCAGGCTATCTATTATATGAATATCTTCCTTTTTTGTCAACATCTCAGGTGTAACTTTTTGATAGATTTCTCCGGTCGATATCTTAATTCCCGGATAAATAATAAATATTTGGTCTGAGAAGGTTTTGTCCATAAATTGAAGTTTATCTCCTATGCCCTCACCAATGGCCATTCCACCTTTCAGAAAAAAGGGCACATCTGCACCTATTGAGGCTGCAAGCTGAAAAAGTTCTTCTTCTGATAAGGGATTTTCATAATACTCATTTATATACTTAAGGACTGTTGCTGCATTTGAACTTCCACCGCCAAGACCTGCTCCAATAGGAATATTCTTTTCTATAAAAATCTCAAATAGGGGTTTTATCCCTGTCCATTCCTCAAATTTTTGAATAGTTTTGAAAACAATATTTTCTTCCTGTGGAATATTAGCTGAAGTTTGAACTTTTTGAATATGGGCTGGTTTTATAAAAATCCTATCGTGTAATTCCAGAGTATGAAATATAGTATATATCTCATGGTATCCGTCAGGCCGTTTATTAGTTACCCAGAGACCTATATTTATTTTTGCCGGTGATTTTAAAATTTCCATAATTTTTTCCTTGCTAAACTTTATTTATTAAATAATATAATCCAAATCTTAGCTTTCTGGTAAAATATTTAAAATCTTTTTCAAGGGGTAAAAATGGAAAAAGCCATCCTTGCCTTAGAAGATGGTCACTTCTTTTATGGAATTGCTTTTTCAGGTTTAGACCAGAAGGAAACAGGCGGAGAAGTTATATTTAATACATCAATTACAGGATATCAAGAAATCCTCACAGACCCATCTTATAAGGGTCAGATTGTCGTTATGACCCCTTCTGAGATAGGTAATTACGGAACTAACCCTGAAGATATAGAATCAGAAAAGGTTCATGTCAATGGTTTTGTTATAAAAGATTTATCCCAGATATACTCAAACTGGCGTGCAAATAAGTCTCTAAAAGAGTATCTTGATGAAAATGGCGTTATAGGCATTTACGGAATTGATACAAGGGCACTGGTCCGAATTATAAGAAAATATGGTGTAATGAAAGGATATATTGGCATCGGGGATATATCTCCTGTTGAAGCAGTAAAAAAAGCCCGTTCTATTCCGGATATTTCTGAGTTAGACCTTGTTTCAAAGGTAAGCCATAAAGAAGTTTATAAATGGACTGAGGGCAGCTGGATCTGGCCGGAAGGATATACAAAGAAAACAGAATTTAAATACAGGGTTGCCGTTATAGATTACGGGATAAAAAGAAATATCCTCAGGCTTATGGTTGATAGAGGTCTTGAATTAACTGTTTTCCCTCACACAGTTGAAGCAGAAGAGATAATAAAATTCTCGCCGGATGGAATATTCCTGTCTAACGGTCCCGGAGACCCTGCAATACTTCATTATCAGATTGAACAGATTAAAAAGCTAATCAAGACAGATATCCCTATGTTTGGTATATGTCTCGGGCATCAGCTACTTTCCTGGGCTATAGGTGGAAGAACATACAAACTGGAATTTGGACATCATGGGGGAAACCATCCTGTAAAAAATCTGAAAACAGGAAAAGTGGAAATCACAGCCCAGAACCATAACTATGCAACAGACCCTTCTTCCTTACCTGAAAATGTTGAAATCACTCATATTAATCTAAATGATGATACTATAGAGGGAATAAGACTTACTGATAGACCTGTATTTTCTATACAGCACCATCCAGAAGCCTCACCAGGCCCCCATGACTCACATTACATATTTGATGAATTTGTAAAGCTTATAGAGGAAACAAAAAGATAAATGACACACACAAATAACCAGTTAGCCAAAGAAAAGTGGGCTTTAGGCTCTCTCATATTAAACACAAGCTTAACAGTCCTAAAATTTGTTTTTGCTGTTTTTACAGGCTCCTTGGCTCTTATGGCTGAGGCTATACACTCTTTTTCTGACCTTGTGGCCTCTTTGATTTCTTTAATCAGTGTAAAAATTGCAGCCAAAAAATCATCAGAATTCCCTTACGGGCTTTATAAAATTGAAAATATTGCCTCTATTGTAATTTCATTTTTTTTATTTTTTGCTGCCTATGAAATTATAAAAGAGGCCTTTTTCTCCCATGAGGAAAGGATAGTCCAGCATACCCAGTGGGCAATACTTGTTATGGTAATTGCAATGATTACCACTTTAATCTATTCCAGACTTGAAATGAAAGCTGCAAAAGAGCTGAACTCCCCTGTTTTAAAAGCAGATGCAGAGCATATATGGGCTGATTTTTTATCTTCGGTTGTTGTTGTTATAGGCCTGATTGGAACATACCTTGGATATAATCTGGATAAATATGCAGCTGCAATTGTTGCTTTATTTATCTTTCATAGTGGTTGGGACATTTTCAAATCGGGTCTTAAAGTGCTATTAGATGTTTCTCTGGATAAAGAAGAGCTGGAAAAAATCAAAAAAATCATTTATGAAAATCCTGCCGTAGTTGATATAAAACATATCAGAGGCAGAGTTGCCGGCAGTTTTAAGTTTCTGGATATAGAACTACTGCTTCATAATTATTCCCTGAGGGAAACACACAGAATAGTTGATGAAATTGAAAAGAAATTAAAAACAGAAATACCCAATATAGATTCTGTATTTATACATTATGAACCTGTAAGGCAAAAGGGGTTCAGGGTTGCATTTTTACTTGATGAAAACCAGCAGATAACAGATTTTAAAAATGCTAAAAAAATCGTAATTGCAGATATTACAGAAGATGGGAAAGTTCAAACCAATTCATCTTTAAATGTTGAACCGAATGAAGAAGAAATAGGGGAAATCTTATCAAAAATAAATATAGATATTGTTGTTGCTTCATATCACCCTGAAGAGTTTAGCGTCAGATGGAATCTTACAAAAGCAGGTGTTATGGTATGGGAAACTAATAAGAAAAATTTTGACGAAGCCCTTAATGAGATAATAAATTCATATATGGAATTCAATAGAAAAAAGGAGAAGGAAAATGATTAACAGGATACTGGTTGGAATTGATGGTTCAAAAAGTTCATGGGTTGCTGCAGATTACGGAATTTATTTTTCAGTTAAACTAAAAAGGCCTGTTGTTGGTATTCATATAGTTGATATAAGACTTCTTGAAACACCATTTATAGAGGATTTAGCCGGTGCGTTAGGTTTTAGCGTTTATGCAGATTTAACTCCTAAACTAAAGGAAATACTTGATGAAAGGGGAAAGGTCTTACTTGATGAATTTGCCCAAAAGTGCAGAGAGAAAGGTGGAGATTGCTCCATAGCTCAGGCCTTTGGTATAGTAGCAAATGAACTTGTTGATATGGCAGATCCGGAAGACTTGTTAATCGTAGGTAAAACAGGAATACACAACAAATTTGCACCGTTATTTTTAGGTTCAACATCTGAAGCTGTAGCAAGAAAAGCAAAATGTCCGGTTATGATAACCACCGATAAATTTATGGAAATTAAAAATGTTATTCTGGCATTTGATGGCAGGGAAAAATCTATCCATGCAGCCCAGTATCTAAATGAGTTTGCGAAAGAAATTGGAGTAGAAAATATCACTGTAATCTCAGTTTTAGAAGAACCATCTCCACAGAAAGAAGAACATTTAAAGGAATTACTTAAAAACTATCTAAATCTGAACTACACCCATACATTCAAATATGGATATCCAGATGAAAAATTGGAAGAATACATCGTTGAGAATAAAGATAAATACCAGCTTGTTGTAATGGGTGCCTATGGAGAAAGTAGAATAAAAGAGCTTATTCTTGGAAGCACAACATCCTATATAATGCATAAATCTCCTATACCTGTTCTTTTAATCAAATAAAAAGGAGCAGAAATTGGAGAAAGATTTCGGCGGTTTTAAAAATATCCTTATTATCGGTTTAGGTCTTATCGGAGGGTCAATTGCCTTATCTCTCAAAAAAGAAGGCTATCAAGGGAAAATATACGGGTTTGATTTAAGCAAAGACAGGGTTAAAAAAGCTATTGAACTTGGGGCAATTGATGAAGGCTGGACAAAATTAGAAGATATTCCCTGGGATAAGATAGACCTTGTGATTCTTTCAACTCCTGTTCGCACATTTAAAGAAATAGCAAAGAAAATAAAACCGTTTTTAAAAAAAGATACTGTTGTTACAGATGTTGGTAGTGTTAAAGGAGACCTTGTAAAACAGCTTGAGAAAATACTATCCCCTGTGAAATTTATAGGGGCACATCCTATAGCCGGAACAGAAAAAGAAGGTGTTGAAAATGCAGTAATAGGTTTATTCAAAAACAAAAAACTCATACTAACCATAAATGAAGAAGACGAAGCTACAAAAAGACTTGAAAAATTCTGGACAGACTTAGGCTCAAAAGTTGAAGTTATGGATGCAGACACCCATGATTTTGTATTTGCAGCAGTATCACACCTGTCCCATGCAGTGGCATTTGCACTGGTTGATGCTCTTATATCTTTATCAAAAGAGACAGGTATTGACCTATTTTTATATCCGGGGGCTGGTTTTAAGGATTTTACCCGTATTGCAGCAAGCTCTCCTAATGTCTGGAAGGATATTTTTATTGAAAATAAAGAAAATGTCCTGCATACTATAGATGAATTTATAAAATCAATAGAGAAATTGAGGGAATTAATAGTACAGGGGGATGAGGAGCGGTTAATAAAACTGCTCTCAGAGAGCAGAGAAAAAAGATTATCACTTGAAAAAAATTAATGGGAGGTATGTCCAATGAAAAAACTTTTAAGCGCTCTTCTTATTGCGGGGGTGGCTGTTTACGGTTGCCAGAGCAAAAAGGAAGAAAGTAAAAGCTCAGAGCAATCAAACTCAGGCTCAGTAATGGAAACTGTTAAAAGTGGTGTTAGCAGTGTGGCAGAAAAAGCTGGAGAAGCTGCAAATGCTGCAAAAGAGGCTGCCCAAAACACTGTTGATGCTGTAAAATCTGGAGCACAACAGGCAGCTCAAGCAACAAAAGAAGCAGCTGAAAGTGCTGCAAATACAGCAAAAGAAGTTGCAAGCAACGCAGCTAATAAAGCAGGAGAAGCTGCACAGGCAGTAGCAGATAAAGCTTCAGAAGCTGCACAAAAAGCTGGTGAAATGGCAAAATCTGCTGCAAATAAAGCAACAGAAACAGCAGCTTCAGCAGCAAATAAAGCAGGAGAAGCAACTTCAGCTGCAGCAGAGAAAGCCAAAGAAACAGCAAATGAAGTTGCCCAAAAAGCCAATGAAAAAGTAGAAGCTGCGAAGCAGGCAGTAGCAGCAGCTAAAATAGATGGAAAAAAATTATTCACAGAAAAAGGCTGTGCAGGATGTCACCAGGCATCAGTTGATACTGTAGGACCTGCCTTAAGCAAAATAGCAGCAGCTTACAAAGGCAAAGAGGAAGAACTTCTTAAATTCCTCAAAGGTGAAGCAAAACCAATAGTTGATCCTGCTAAATTTGCTGTTATGCAACCAAATCTCAATACAACAAAAGCTATGTCTGACGAAGAAAGAAAAGCACTGGCAGATTTCATACTCAGTCATTAAATTCCTATAAATACCCTGCAAATGCAGGGCATTTCTCCCTTGACAACATTATTCATTCCATTTACTTTAAAAAACTGTTAAATCAAAACTTATGGATATTCATATATGAAGATATGTATTATAGGAGCTGGAGTAGTAGGTAGCTACATAGCCAGGAAACTATCCCAGGAAGGCTATGATATTGCAATAATAGACAAAGATAAAGAAAAAATAGAAGATATACAACGAACACTGGATGTGGCTTCTTATAATTGTGATGCCTTTAGTGAAGGTTGTATAGAACATCTTCAGGATTATGACTTGTTTGTGGTTGTTACTAACAATGATGCTATTAATCTCTCTATTGCCCTAATGTTAAAAGCTGTTTTCAAAAAAGATAAAATCTTAGTCCGTATAGATGAGGAAATCCTCTCTAAATCAGAGATAGAAAATTTCCTTGGAATAGAAATTGTCAATGCATTTAATGAAATCATAAAAAATATAGAGACTGTAATTAGATATCCATTTATGGAATTTTTTAATGAATTTGAACAGGGTAGATTTTTAATCTTCAGTTATAAAGTTTCTAATGAAGATGGATTTGTCAACAGAAGTATTTCAGAATTCAATGCTATCCGTGAGGAAATTCCATTTACAATTGCCCTTATAGAAAGGGATGGTAAGGTTTATATACCTTCAGGCAAAAAAGTTTTACTTAAAGATGATATCATCTATGTTCTTCTTGAAAAAAAATATTTAGATGATTTCATAGAAAAATTCAAAATCCAAAATAAACCTGTAAAAACCATACATTTTTTAGGACTATCCAGAAGAGGATTTGGAATTATAAAAAGACTGTCTCAACAGGGAAATTTTCAGATAAAGGTTTATGAACCTGATATAAAACTGTGTGAGAAAGCTGCAGAAGAATTTCCGGATGTCACAGTGATACACACAAAACTCGTAGATGAAGAGACCTTAAAATCCGAAGGTATAGGGGAAGCTGACCTTGTTATAAGTGCAAGTTACCGTGAAGAAAATATTCTTGCATGTATGCTTGCCAAAAGATTAGGTGCAAAAAAAGTTCTTGCCCTTCTTGAACATCCTGAATATGAGGACATGGCAAGAATTCTTGGAATAGATATACCGTTGATAGCCAGAAAAATATTAGCCAGAAGGGTTTACAGAAGAATAAGACATAAAGGTCTGGTGGATACATTTGAACTTATTAAAAATATAGATGTTTCAGAAATTCCTGTTGACAAGAAAAAAGCCGGTAAAAAAGTTGAAGAAATTTCTTCCGGTAATTTTGTAATACTCGGGATTAAAAGATATGACCAGATGTATATAGCTAAGGGAAATACTGTATTGGAAGAAGGAGATATCCTTATAGTCTTAGAAAAGGAAGAAGATGAAGAACTTTAGGTTCAAACCTGTATATAAATATCTAACCTTTATGCTGTTTATGCTTTCCCTTCTTACATTTATACCTCCAATGGTATATTCACTGTATGTAGAAGATAAAGAAATACTTTCATTTATTGTCCCTATTTTTATATCTTTGTTTTTGTTTTCCCTGTCTGCTCCTATCAAAACCCAAAAATTAACAGAAAAGGAAGCCCTTTTTATTGCCGTTTCTGTTTGGTTTTTATTCCCTGCTTTAACATCAATAAGTTATGTTATCAGTGGATATATTCCTGACCCTATAAATGCATATTTTGAATCAGTTTCAGGGTTTACCACAACAGGTGCTTCTATACTAACGAATATAGAGATTTTACCCAAAAGCATTTTATTTATGAGAAATCTTACAAACTGGGTTGGTGGACTGGGATTTGCTGTTTTTGCTGTTTCTTTTCTTTCAACAAAACTTCCTATTGGCAAAGCAATAGTAAAATTTGAATCCTCAAAGATAGTAGAAGAAAAAATTGAACCCCGGGTCAAAGAGGTTACAAAAATTGTTTTTAGTGTTTATATCCTGCTAACAGCCACCCAAATAATCTTAATGAAAATAGCCGGTGTAAAGTGGTATGATGCTTTTACTTTTACATTTGCTACAGTTGCTACAGGTGGGTTTGCTCCTTACAATCAAAGTGCAGGGGTATTTAATAGTTTCCCTGTGGAAGTAATTATCACAGTATTTATGATTTTAGGTGCAATAAACCTTCAGCTATATTACCTGATACTTAAGAAAAAATCCTTAAAAGTGTTTTTCAAAGACCAGGAAGTTATCGTTTATCTGTCTATAATTGGACTATCCGTTTTATTTGCAACATTAATCCTATATATAAAGGGTTATTACCATAATGTATATGACAGCTTTAGATTTTCTCTTTTTCAAATAGTATCTGCAGCCACAACAACAGGATTTTCCACCACCGATTATTCAAACTGGCATTATTCTGTGCTTGCTCTTATGATGATTATTGCTCTTATTGGGGCTGTTGGAGGGTCTACAGGAGGGGGTATAAAGGTTTATAGATTAATAGTTATAGGGAAAACCATTTATGGAGAGATTAAAAGAATAGCCCATCCAAAAGTTGTTTATAAACTAATCATAAAAGGTAAACCTGTTAATAGTTCTACCCTAAATATGTTCTGGGCTTTTTTATCCCTTTATCTGTTTACCGTTCTGATTGGTGGATTTATTCTTACTTTAGGTGACCATGACCTAATTACATCTTTCTCTGCTTCTATTGCCTGTATAACAAGTTTAGGCCCCGGCCTTGCAGATGTGGGACCGGCTTCTAACTTTGCAGGTTTTAATGATTTTGAGAAACTAATTCTTTCTTTTGAAATGATTTTCGGAAGACTTGAAATTATTCCAGTTATAAGCCTTCTATTTTTCAAAGAACTTTAAACTTTATAAAACCACTTTAAAATTTTTTTAGCAGACATATATTAATAAATAGAAATAAAAGAGAAAAAGGAGGTAGGAGTATGGAAGAAATCAGAATTCCAGTGATTGGTGAAAAATTTCCAGAAATTGAAGTAAAAACAACCCATGGAGTTAAAAAACTGCCTGACGACTATAAAGGAAAATGGTTTGTCCTTTTTAGCCATCCTGCAGACTTTACTCCTGTATGCACAACAGAGTTTGTTGCATTCCAGAAAAGAAAAGATAAGTTTGATGAGCTCAACTGTGAGCTTATAGGACTTTCTGTTGACCAGGTATTTTCCCATATCAAATGGGTAGAATGGATTAAAGAAAAAACAGGAGTAGAAATTACATTCCCAATCATAGCTGATGACATGGGACAGGTTGCTCAAAGACTGGGGATGATACACCCTAAAAAAGGAACAAATACTGTAAGGGCAGTATTCATAGTTGATGACAAAGGTATCATAAGACTTATTCTCTACTATCCACAAGAAGTCGGTAGAAATATTGATGAAATTGTTAGAGCTGTAAAAGCTCTACAAACAACTGATAAATACGGTGTTGCTACACCTGCTAACTGGCCTGAAAACGAACTTGTTAAAGACCATGTTATTGTTCCACCGGCAACAAGTGAAGAAGAAGCAAAAGAAAGACTCAAAAAAGCTGAAGCCGGTGAAATTGAATGCTTTGACTGGTGGTTCTGTCACAAAACATTATAAAGAAAAGGGGCTTTTGCCCCTTTTATTCTTTGAAGCCTTTAATACAGGCCTGTTTTATATCCTCTCTAATCTGTGAGTATATTCCTTTTGGCAGCTGGCATACTTTAACACATTGCTCATGGAAATGTTTTGCAACCTCAGGTTTTACATTATGGCTTAAAAGGTATTTTTCTAGAGTTTTTCCTGTTTTCTCACAATCAACATTATCCACATCACATCCGTCAAGAATTGATACATAAGTATCACACACCTGATTTATTTCCTGTTGGGATTGTGCAAAGGCAAACATACTTACTGATAAAAACGCAAATAAAACTTTTTTCATAAGAACCTCCAATTAAGCTATTTTTTGCAATTTTTGCTGATTTTTCTCTATATATATTTCTCCAAACTCTTCTTCTTGATAAATATTGATTACACCTTCGTAGTTCAGGAATAAAAGGGCAACAAATGCCTGTGCCTTATTTGGATGATTAAGCTCCGAAAGGGTTATAAATCCTTCAAGCTGTTCAAACTCTTTTTCAAGGGCTTCTATAGTTTCCTCCAGTGTTGCATGGAATAAAGGAATTTCAAGTGTTTTAGGTTTTCTTTTATAGCCTTTTCTTCTGGTGTATTTTCTTTTTGGCTTAAACTCAATTACAGGGGCTATATATTTCTTAAGCACATGGGCAATCTCATCAATTGTGTAAAATCTTTTTATACCAAAAACTCTTTTTCTGGAAATTTTTTCTTCTGTCTCTTCCTCTTTTCCAAGGTCTAAAGCATCAGCCTTCATCTTAAGCAGCAATGCAGCAGCTGCAAGGGCTTTTGAAGCAAGTCTAAGGTCTGGAATATGCATCTTTTTTATTTCCTGAAGATACTTATCTGCCAGTTCAACTATATCAACATTCCACGGGTCAATTTCACCATTTATCATTAGTTTCAAAACAATATCAAATGGGTGTTTTTCAACTTTTTCTGTGTTCATAGCTATCTCCGGCAATGGAATTTTACTTTCTTTTCGGATTAATCCTGCTGTTAATAAATTCCATCATCTTTTCAGGTAATTTTAACTCATATTTTAACGCAAAGATTTTATATTTTTTGATTGTTTCAGGCTTTAATTTTATAATGTCTTTTTCTGTTGTAATCCATGTATTAACATTCCCGGGCAGTTCAAGAACAGGATAGTCATAATGGTCAGGAAAAGATATTTTATGCAAGACCTGAAAATTATATTTTCTTGATAAAGTTTCTACTGTAGAAAAAAACTGCTGATTATTTCCAAGACCTGCAAAAACACCTATCTTTTTATTTTTTAAACTCACAATCGGAATATCACTTTTTAAATCTGTTAGATGCTGAAAATTTTCTTCTGTTATAAAAAATGGTTTGTTAAATTCTTCAAGCTTTTTTAAAAATTGCTCTTTATTTTTAACTTTTTCAAATCTGTTTATAACAAATAAATCTGCGTATTTGTAAGTTTCAATTGGTTCTCTTAATCTTCCTGCAGGAAGAGGTTTATCTTCCCAAAATGGTCTTGTTGCATCTATCACAAGAATATTAATATTCCTATAAAGCTGGTAGTGCTGAAAGCCATCATCAAGAATAAAAATATCTGGCTTAAATAGTTCTATAGCCTTTATTCCGGCTTCATATCTGCTTTCTGAAACCACAACAGGAATTTTATAAGTTGCTATAAGATAAGGCTCATCTCCTGCATCCTGCCATTTTGTAAATATTTTTTCTCCATCAGATACCATAACAGTGCCTTTTGTTTTTCTTTTATAGCCTCTGGATAAAACACATACATTGTATCCTTTTGTTTGTAGCTGTTTTGCAATGGCTATAGTAACAGGAGTTTTCCCGGTTCCTCCAACAGACAGGTTTCCTACAGATATTACAGGAACAGGAAGTTTCCATGTTTTAAAAACTTTTTTATCATATAACCATCTTCTTAAAAGTGCTAATTTTTCATAAATTTGGGATAGAATTTTAAACATAATTTTCGTATTATTATTTCTAAATTAATAAGTTAATAATAGGTATTAATTTTATGTTTAAATGGAAAAAAAATAAAGAAATTTATTATGACACCACTTCCCCTGAATTTGATAAAATTCGATTAATATATATATTTATCACTATAGGTTCTATAGTTTTATACATTATGTCATTTATTCATCTTCAAAGGGGAGAAAAAGATTTATTTTTCTTTGAATTTCTTGTTTCAACAGGGGGATTACTTAGTCTCCTATATATGCGAACTACAGGCAAAGTTCATGTAGCAGAAAATTTCATACTTATAGGTCTTTATATCCTGTTTGTTATGATTATCATTGATGGAGGACTTGAAAAAACAGGTATTTACTGGATATTTGTTTTTCCATTTGTTTCGTTTTTCCTAAAGGGAAATAAAATCGGTCTTTTATGGAATATGCTCATCCTTGGAACAATAGGTCTTCTTGTATATCTTAGCCATGAAAAAATAGTTTCAATTGCTTATACCCCTATAGAGATACGCCAATTTTTAGGGGCTTATATGATTGTTATGTTGCTTGCATACATATTTGAAAATGCCCTTTTGAAATCTTATGACAAACTTTCTAAACTTGCCATGACAGATTCTCTAACAGGTTTGTATAACAGATATTACCTGTTTAAAAGATTAGAAGAAGAGATAAAAAGGGCAAAAAGGTATAATCATCCATTGTGTCTAATCATTTTTGATATTGATAATTTTAAACAGATAAATGATAAATATGGTCATGATGTTGGGGATGCTGTTTTATCAATGGTGGCAAGGGTTGTAAAAAGAAATATAAGAGAAACAGATATAGCTGGCCGTTTTGGTGGTGAAGAATTTGTTATTGTATGTCCTGAAACAGATATACAAAATGGTTATATAGTGGCAGAAAAAATTAGAAAAACAATATCCCAAATAAATTTTGGAGATTTTAATGTTACTGTGAGTATAGGATTAGCCTGTTTTAATGATGAAACAGCTGAGCAACTTCTTAAGAAAGCAGATATAGCTCTTTATAGGGCTAAAAATTCTGGTAAAAATAAAGTTGAGATATATGATAAAAAAAACTGCCCCCAAAGGGAGCAGATGAAAACAACACACCAGGAGCAGCAAGCAGTCTAAATTATTATACTAAAACTTAAGACTAATATTCATGTAAACAAATCTTCCAGGTTCAGGAACTTTCATACCACTGCTAAATGGATTTCTCAGATAAGACAGATGAGTATAGTAATTTTTATCAAATAGGTTGTCTATTCCGAGACCAACAAATGCCCTATCTCCAACGTTGTATCCTGTTTTGAGATTTACTACATAATAAGATTTTGTCTCTTTTTCATTCAGGTCACTGTCCACCTTTGATTGTTTTGCGGAGTAGATTGTTTCCAGCATTCCAAAGGCTGTTCCATTGTCATATTTGATAGCAAGTCTTGTTTTTAGCGGTGGAATTTCTGCAAGGTCGCTATCTGTATATTTCCCGCTATCCTTTTTACCCCTTTGATAAGCAGCTCCTATTTCTACTGAAACTGTATCTGTCAACATTCCAATAGCTGTTACATCTCCACCGTATATATGGGCATCTATATTTTGGTAAGACATGGCTTTTTTTGTTCCTGATTGGTTTTGGATTTTTGTTAAGTAGATATAGTCTGTAAGGTCACTGTAAAAGATGTTTCCTTTAATTCCAAATAATCCCCAGTAATACTCAAATCCTGCATCCATTTCATTATTTTTCACAGGGTCAAGATTAGGATTTCCTACCCAGTCAGGTTTTGTCATTGGTTTTTTTAATGCTATAAATCTTTCTTCAGGGTCTGGAACTCTAACAGTATGTCCAAAACCAATATAAGCATTTGACCTTTTATCAAAGTTATATCTGAAAAGAATATTTCCTGTTACATAAGTATCTGTCTGGTTAAGGTCGTAATTATTTCCGTAATACTCGTTATATATATTTCTGTTTGCTGTCCCAAGTGCGTTTTTATCAGCTTCAGATTTTGTGCTGTCCACTCTAACTCCTGCTGATACTACAAGATTATTAATTTTTTTAGCTCCCTGAATATAAGCACCTATATTCTTAATATCAACATCAGGTATCATTCCTCTGTTATCGTTATTCATAACAACATTATCAGCTCTCCAGTTTCTTTTATAGGCTTCTATTCCTGTTTTTAGTTTTATATCCCCTGTTTTCCAGCCTTTTTCAATCTTTACTCCGTATGTTCTTGTTTTGGCCAGTGTTCTCATCATATATCCACGGGAAACCCACATATTAGAAGATTTTCTCCATCTATCCTGCATATCATGTTTTACAAAGTTCCAGTAGGCAGATATTTTGATATCAAGTGGCTTAAGATAATATTCACCATTTATCCTGTGGGTTCTATCATAAACAGCATCCATAAGCAGATAAGGATATAAAACATCCTTTGCCTCATCAAAAGCGTAATTAATTTTTATCTCATTATCATCGTTAGGTGTTATCACAACCTTTGTCCATACGTTGTCAATATTAAATGCTGTGTGGTCTATTTCGGAAGGCTTATAATCATTGGCAGCTTTTGGGTGTTTATACTCAGTGATTTTTTTACCTTCTCCTGACTCATAAGGTTTAGAGTATTGTTTGCTATAGCCTGCAAGGACTCTTACAGTTTCATTTCCACCATAGGCTTCAACTCCTCCTGACAGATAGTTAAAATATCCTCCTGTAAAAAATATTGAACCTCCTGCTCCTGCTTCCGGGTCTTTGGATACCAGATTGACAACCCCTGCAAGTGAACCTTGATTTGAAACATCAAAGGGACCTTCTAAGATTTTTACTTCCTTTACCTGTCTTGTTGATAGATGGAATATAGTGGGGTCCATTCTGTTTGGGCAGGCTCCATAAACCCTCTGGCCGTCTATTAGCACATTTATATTATCTCTACCAAATCCCCTAATAGTAATATCGTTAGCTGTTCCACCTTTTCTTATATGGTTAACCTCTGGAAATAGTCCCGATAAGATTTCTCCTAAATCAATCTGTCTTGTGATTTTAACATCCTCCTGTGTAGCTTCTTTGGTTTCTCCTTTGGTTTCTTCAGGGAGAATTTCTTCAGATACAGTGATTTTTTTAACTTTGATTACTTCCTGTGCATTTGCATAGGATAGGAAAGCCGGAACAAGCATCCCCGCCAGTAGAAGCCTTTTCATAATAAACCTCCTTTCTTGTGTTAATTTTAATTTAATTTTATAATAAATTTAACATTAATATTTGTCAAAATTTAAATTAAAGTATTGAAAAAAAAGTGGCATTGATTGATATCAATTTTTGACAAATATCAAGAGGAAATTAGTATGTTAGAGTTATATTATCTTTAGATGAATGAGATGGGGGTATAACAGAATGAACAAATTAAGAATTTTAGTATTAGCAGTTATGTTATTCTTAACCCAAACAGTTTTGGCATATCAGTTTTATGGTTATCCTTATGTCCAAAAAGTTCATAATTTTACTCTTACTGATCAAGACGGTAAAAAGGTAAGTCTCTCAGATTTTAAAGGAAAGTATCTTCTTATATTCTTTGGATATACATACTGCCCAGACGTATGTCCTACAACTATGTTTAGAATTTCTGAAACATTAAAACATCTGGGAAAATACAAAGATAAAGTTCATGTGTTATTTATTTCTGTAGACCCTGAAAGAGATACACCAAAACTTTTAAAAAAATTCCTTTCTTTTTATGATCCATCAGGAAAATATATGACAGGGCTTACAGGTTCACCTGAAGAAATAAAAAAGGTTGCACATATGTTTAGGGCATACTACGAAAAAGTCCCTGTAAAAGATAATCCAGAAGTAGGCTATCTGGTAGACCATACAGCATTTATTTATCTACTTGATAAAAATGGAGTTATCAGGTTAATCTTTAGACCTGCAAATGATGATCCTGAAAAAATAGCTCAGGATATAATACAAGTAATGAAATTCTTTGGAGATGCAAAATGAAGAAAATTGTAGCTTTTTTACTGACTGGATTATTTTTTGGAGTTTTTGCACAACCGAAAATCGTAATTAAAGACCCATGGGTGAGAGCTGTTCCTCCAACGCTAAAAAATACAGCACTTTTTATGGTAATTGAAAATAATGGAGACTCCCCGGATGTGCTTATTGCAGTAAAAACAGATATATGTAACAAAGTGATGGTTCATAAAACTGAAAACAGTAAAGGCGTAATGAAAATGCTCCACGTTGAAAAACTTAAAATTCCTCCACACTCAAAAGTAGTCTTCAAACCAGGAAGTTACCATGTAATGTTGATGGGATTAAAAGAGCCTATAAAACCCGGGGAAAAAGTTAAATTCACATTAATTTTTGATAAATCAGGGGCAATTACTATACAAGCCCCTGTTGAAATGAAATAATTATTTCCTCAGGCTTAAAAGCCAGTTAACAATAAGTTCAATCTCTTTATCGTTGTAATAAGGTCTTTGTGGAGGCATATACATTGCCTCTACACTTCCTAATTTTTTAGCCTTGATATGTTCTTTCATCCATTTAGTCCATTTGCCTTTGCTTCCATTTTTAATAACTTCTGCAAACTGTTTTTTTAATGTATCATCTGGAACATTTTTATATCTTTCTAAAATAGTTTTAAAAGGCGGTGCAATTACAATCCTGTTTATATCATGACACCATGCACATCTTTTGGCCAGCATTTTACCCATAAGCAATGGATTTTTTTCTATTTCTCCCCGTGTGATTGCATTACTCGTAGATACAAAGGCAACAGAAGAAATAACCACAGCAGCAAACAGCTTTTTCATTTCTATCCTCCTAAAAATCTTTTCTTCCAAATTTGAATAAACCTAAAAATAGCGGAACCAAAACCCATAGCAGCATAACAACAAGAGAAACGGCTATTCCAAATCCTGTATCAAAAAATTTCTGGAATATTGCACCGGTATATCCCAGCAATGCTGCAACATCAAGTTTTAGAATTACAAATATTCTGGCAATATCAACAGGATTAAGTATAGAAAGTATCAAAACAGGTTTTTCCAGAGGATAATCCCTGAAATAAACGATAACAAAAAGTATAATTCCGTCATAAATAAGGGTCATATAAAGCCATAATAGAATTGACGCGCCGAATCCTTTCACTCTATCTTCAAAAAATGTTGTAATCATGAATGCAAAGGCAACAAATATAAATGTGAGGAATATCCCGGAAACTGTAAGGGAAGTATATAGCAGATATTCTGGAGGAGCTTCTATGTATTTTAGGGAAACTACAAATGGCAGCCATATCCCGATTAAAAAGCTAAGGGATAAGGATATTGATGTCCCAAGATATTTTGCAAGATATATATTTCTCCTATTTATAGGCTGGGATAATAAAAGCTCTATAAAATTCCTTGAATCATACATAAATATTGTGCCAAGAATAAGGCTTATAAGGGGAATAACAAGGATAACAAGCTGTAACAAGGTTGAAACAACTTTAACAGGTGCTTTTGCAAAATAAAATAATGCTGATGTAAGAATTAAGAAAAATAAAGTATAAAAAATTATCCATTTATTTCTATACATATTATAAAATTCGTATTTAAGAAGCTTTAGCATGGTATCCTTTCTCCATTAGTTTTGCTATAGCCCTTTCAAGATTTTTTTCACCTGATTTTTCTATTATCTCTTTTACTGTTCCTGTAATATAAATCTGTCCTTCCAGTAGAAACACTATCTCATCTGCAAGTTCCTCAACTTCGCTCATAATATGGGAGGTCAAAACAACTAATTTATCCCTTTCTACCTGCTGACGAATTTTGTCTTTGAGGAAACTGCTGGAAACCGGGTCAAGTCCCACTGTTGGTTCATCTAAAAAGAAAATCTCAGGGTCAAACATAAATGTAATTAATGCGCTTACTTTTTGTTTTGTTCCTCCAGATAAATTCTTAAGTTTTTTGTCCATATATTGCTCAAGTTTAAAGTATTTTATGAATTCTTCCTTTATGTTTGGGTTGTATCCTTCCCTTCTTATATCTATAAGCATATTAATCACTTCTTTTAAAGTTAAATTTTCAGGGAAAACAGCAACTTGAGGCATATAACCGATAAATCTTCTGTAATACCAGCTTTTATCTATACTTTCGCCTTTTACATAAATTTCTCCTTCTGTTGGTATCACAAGGCCTAAAATTGATTTTATAAGGGTTGTTTTTCCAGAACCGTTAGGTCCTAAAATAGAAACTACTTTACCTTTTGTTAAATTCAGATTTATTCCTTTTAAAACTTCCTGTTTACCAAATTTTTTATAAAGATTTTTTACTTTGACCATTCATATCTCCTCATAAGAGGTCTTTTATCAACCAGACTTGAGGGTATAAGCATTGGGAACATCCTTTCTGTAAGGTCTATCAGATATACAAAAAAACTTCTACTAAGTATTATAGACTGGGGATAGTTTTCTGTCAGATATCCAAATAAGGATACAGGTCTATAAGGGACATCCCCTATTCCATCGTGGTTAAGGTCGTATCCTTTGTAATCACTCCAGTAATTTTCTTCATATTTATTTGGATTTTCAAAGCTATTTGTAGCCAGATTAAATGTATTTGAAATAAAGTTATTATGTTTGAATAAATTATCCTGTGAATTAGCCCAAATTCTCATTGCCCATCCATTTTCAATAAAATCATTCTCTATAATTTTTGTTCTGTTTGTGTTATCAGAAAAAATTCCTGTGGTATTTTTGTAAAAAACATTATGATACATATAGCTGTCATATATCTCTTTCAGTAAAATTCCGTAAGATTCTGCTCCCCAGTTATACTCAAATCTGTTATTAGCCATATACACATGTTTTGTATACATTACAGCAACACCGGCTCCGTTTCTTCTAAATGTATTATTTATATAATTATCCCTATGGGAAAACATAAAGTGTAAGCCGTATCTGAGGTTCTCTTCACTTACATTATTAATAATGGTGCTGTCTTTTACAAATTCAAAGTAGATACCATCCCTATGGTGTTTAACATGGTTCCCTTCCACAAGCATATTTTTACAGTGCCACAGGTGAATACCATTCCCAAAGTTTGTTTCTATTCGTGTTCCAAAGGCTGATTTGAGATATTTAAGTTTTGCAGGACCTTCAACAGTGTTATTTTTTATTACGCCTCCTTTAGAAGCTGCAAAATAAATTCCCCAATAATTGTTTTTCAAGATACAGTTTTCAATTCTACAATTCTTTGTCCTGAAAAATTTTATTCCGGCAATATCTTCAATATCACTTTTTCCTGAGTTTTGAATAACCAGTCCTTTAACAACAACATTATTTGCCTTTACGGTAATTACTTCATATTTCTTTTGGCCGTCTAAAACTGGATAGCCTTCACCTATCAGCTTTACAGATTTTTTGACAAGGATATTTCCCTCTTTGTATATACCTTTTTTAATCAGGATAGTATCGCCATTTTGGGCAAGTTGAAGGGCTTTTTTTATTGATGAGATTTCACAGTTTGGACATACTGTTATGGTTTTTGCATATACTGAAGCAATAATGAAAAAAAATACTACCTTTATGCAGAGAAGTTTTTTCATTTTTACATTTTCATATGTTTATGCATTTTATTTTTGTTTTCTATCCATTCTTTTTTAACAAGCTGGAGAACTTGCTCCCAGTTTAATATTTCACCACCATATTTTTGTCTTACTTTTTCCAATTCCTGTCTGTTTTCAAATGCAGACAGGTTCATACCCATAGGGCTGGGTAAGTTCTTAGCTCTTAGATAAATAGCTTTTTCCGCAGGAATAAATTTTTTGGTTAAAAAGTCCGGAACCCATAGGGAATGTATTTTCTCTTTATCTTTGTATTCCAGATAAAATGCCGCAAGGCATTCTACACTATCAAATTTATATGCCTTTCCAGTTTTCAAAAGTAATTCCGACCCATATCTTGGGTCTGTGATTTTCATTCTACAGTATGCACATTCATCTTGCCCATAATTAATAGGGACAGGTTTAACTTCTTTTTTCTTACAACCATCAAAAAAGAAAAAAATGGCCGCCGGAGCCATTATAAGTAAGAAAATCTTTATTATTTTATTTTTTATCATCAGGCCTTTTTACCTCTCAGGAATTCTATGCCTGCAGCAATAACACCAATAACACCTGATAAGGCCAGAAGATATGTTCCTGTTGAGGGGAATGCACATGCTTTGAAGTTAAGCAAATGTTTGCAACCGAACATTGGGGGCTGATAAGCCATTCCGGGTATTTTTATAGGGGCATGTGGATTTAAATTATGCCCGTAATCATACTCCCAATGCCAGAAATCAACAAGAGAAGCTATTCCTATTATAGTTATAAGAATGACCCATGCATAGAGTAATTTTCTACTTCCTGTGATAGCTACAATAAAACCAAACAGAATCATAAATCCAAATATCACTGGCAATATTTTTAGTTCAGGTATTGAGTTTGGGTCAATTTTTTTCATTCCCACATAGTGATTAAGCAGATTTATATTTTGAAGGTCGTGGGGATTTTTACCTGTTATCTTGTTTACCCAAATTATCATTCCCAATCCATTAGGATATTGGGGTGCATAAAGTCTTATTTTCCATAAAGGCTGAAAATAAATGCCTATCATTATTATAGAAGCGAGGGCTATAAGCCCCCGAGAAATCCAGCTCATATTTAATCCCTCCTTATTTTACTACGTGCATTTCTTCGCCTGTGCCGTATTTGATAGGAACATTAGCATTTGCAGGTGATACTCTTACATAACCTTGCATTTCTTGGTGCAGAGCAGAACAGAAGTCTGTGCAGTAGAATGGGTAAACTCCTGGTTTTTCTGGTTTCCATTTAAGAGTGAGTGTTTCACCTGGCATAATAAGGAGGTTTGATGTTTTTGCTCCGAATACTGCAAATCCGTGTGGGATATCCCAGTCTTGTTCAATGTTTGTTACATGGAAGTAAACTGTATCACCAACTTTTACACCTTCAATATTGTCAGGTGTAAAGTGTGATCTGATAGCTGTCATATAAACATGAACTTCGTTTCCTTTTCTTACAACTTTTGCTTCTTCTTCAGATTTTGTAGCATATGGGTTTTGGTTTTTATCAAGTTCAAAGATTTTTTGTGTTTTTGGTGCAAGGAGTTTTGCAGGAATAGCCTGTGCATAGTGAGGTTCACCAAGTTCAGCAACGTCTAAGAGGAATTGTGGTTTTGTATTTTCAACATTTACAGAAATATCATAAAGCTGTCCTGCGTGTGGCAGTTCTGGACCTGTTGGCAGGAATACATCTTTTGTAATTTTGTTCATAGGTAGAAGGTATTTACCCCATGGTTTTGCAGAGTCTCCACCTGGAATCATCAGGTGACCAACAGAGTAGTATGTTGGAACGTGTCCAAGTATTTTACATTTTTTGTAGTCGTAGTAAACAACATCTGAGGAAATGAAACATGATGTATAAGCATGACCTTTTCCGTCAAATTCTGTGTGCAGTGGTCCAAGACATGGGTTTGGAAGTTCACAGTGGTTAACAGCTTCATATTTCAGAATTGGAATTCCATCAACTTCGCCTGCAAATTGTTTGTTTTTGATAGCGTTTATCATCTTATCAAATGAATGGATTGGTATAACTGTTGCCAGTTTACCACCACCAATGATGTATCTTCCGTCTGGAGATACATCAACACCGTGTGGTGATTTTGGTGTTGGCAGATAATACATAACTCCCGGACATTCTTTTGGGATAATCCATTTAACCTCTGTTTTTATTTCAGATCTTGCTATTCTATCTCCATCTAAAGGTCTATAATTATGGGCATATCTGGTTTTCATTACATGATATTTACCTTGTGCTATACATTCTTCTGCTCTTTTCCAATTAACAGCCGCAATATAGTCTTTATCTTTCATAGAAGCATTAATTTCAAGGAGTGTATGCGCTTGTTCTGTGTTATATGATGTGAAGAAACACCATCCATAAGATGGGCCTTTACCACAGTGTGCCAGGTCGTAGTCATAACCTGGAACAAGAATTTGAAATGCTATATCCATTTTACCTGGCTGGTCAGCTCTGATAAATGTTAATGTTCCTTTGAAATATTTTTTATAATCCGCAATAGGAACATCTTTTTGAGGAATTGGAATAGAAAATCTTGTTGCAGCTGTTACATATTTTGAGTCTGGAGTTATAAAAGATGAAGCGTGGTTCCCTGCTGAAAATGGAATTTCAATAATTTCTTCTGTTTCAAATGTTTTAAGATCAATCCTTGCTACTCTTGGTGTGTTGTTTTCATTTACAAACAACCATCTTCCATCAGGGACACCGTTTGTTTGTGAAAGTTCTGGGTGGTGTGTGTCTCCCCATGGAATAAATCCATGGCTTGTCATTAACATTGCTTTTGTTTCCTCAGAATATCCATAACCATTCATTGGAAATACAGAGAAAACAGGAATTACTTTTAGCAGCCTTCCAGAAGGAAGCCCGTAAACTCCTATCTGACCGTTGTAACCTCCTGATAAGAAAGCATAAAATTCATCATGCTTTCCGTGTGGAACATAAACTTTTTCTGCTGGGCTCTGTGCCTGTGATGGCAAAGAAAGAAGCCCAGCTGCCACCGTTGAAAACAGTGCCAGCTTGACTTTGGATTTCATCACTATTCCCTCCTTTTATTTGGTATCTAATTTGAGGATAAGGTCTATTATTTTTTCTGCTTGCTGTTTATTAACACCATGTTGTGCAGGCATATAAAAAGCTTTTATTTTTACTCCATATTTTTTGCCTAATCTTTGCCATTTTCCCATAGAACCACCTAAAACACTTTTAACAAGTGTTTCTTTTGCATTTGGTTTTCCTTTATACTCTTTTGCAACTATCCTGTAAGGTGGTCCCTGTTTGACTTTATCTACCGCATGGCATCCACTACATCCATATTTGTTAGCAAGTTCCTCTACTTGCTTTGTTGTATCCCCTGCTGAAGCTATAGATGTTATTAGTCCGACAGCTGCTACAACCGATAGGAACTTTTTCATATCAACACCTCCCGTTTTTATCCTTTATTTAACCTAATGTGCAAAATAAAGGTATGCATTGACTGATATCAAGGATTGATTGAAATTAATTATGGATTATTATTAAGCAAATAATTAATACGAACCTTCCGGAGAAAATTATGAAAGTGGATATCTTTCCCTCTTTAAAAGGTCAGGAATTTGAAAATCTTCAAAAAATATCCCATCTCCGAAAGTTCAAAAAAGGAGATATTGTCTTTTATGAAGGAGATATTCCAGATTTTTTATATTACGTAGTAAATGGTGTAGTCAAGGTTTTCAAAACAAATTTTAGTAATGGGAAAGATATGACCTTAAATTACATTCTCCCGGGATCATTTGTTGGAGAGTTTGCTGCAATAAAGGATATTCCGTTTCCAATTTCTGCTGAAATGGAAACAGATGGAGAGATTCTTTTAATTGAAAAAAAGCCCTTTTTTAATATGCTCAAGGAGAATTTTAAACTGGAATGGGAGTTTATGAAATATCTTGCCTGCAAAATACAAAAAAATTATGAATATTGTGAAAATCTGGTTGAAAAAAATGTTAAAAAGAAAATCCTGAAATTTTTAAAAGACCACGAGGATTTATTTTTTACACTGAATAAAAATAAAATTGCTTCTATTTTAAATGTATCTCCTGAGACACTTTCCAGAACATTAAAAGAACTAAAAGAAGAAGGTTTAATCATAGAAAGGACAGTAATAAAGGTAAATAAACAAAAAATTCAGGAAATCTTAGAAGAAATGTATTAAAAAGGGGCAAGAAGCCCCCAAAAAGTTATTCACAACTTGGACAGATTTTATTTAAAAGCGGGTCTGTTGGACAAGCATCTATATCTCCAGATTTAACTTTATCTACAACCTCGTCTCCATACTTTTCCCTTGCCATTTTTTCAATTTCTTTAATATCTTCTTCTGGTGTTGTTTGCTGGACTTCTTCTTTTGTTCTCCTAAGGCCAAATCCTCTTCTTGCTCCTCTTTTGTTAACCTTTTGAGTGTATTTTTCACCTTTAACCGTCTTATCAATAAAGCAGTAGTAAGTGGATTTAAGACCTTTTTCCCAGGCATACATATATATATCAAACATATCTCCTCTAAGGTCTTCTTCTATATAAATAGACTTGGATACTGCCTGGTCAACATATTTTTGGAATGCAGCTGCTATATCAATCTGTCTTTTTGGATGTATTTCATAAGCACCTTTAAACAGTGCTTTATTAATTTTGCCATCTAATTCATCTATATACTGGATTGATCCACCGTTCGCTTTAATTTTTTCTGCCATTTCTTCATTCCACAGGTCAAGCTCTTCTAGCTTTTTCATAAGTTGTTTATTTACAACGATAAACTTACCTGAGAGTGTATCTCTTGAGTAAACGTTGGAGAAGTAACTGTCAATTGAGGATGTTGTTCCGGCTATTATTGATATAGAAGCAGTTGGTGCAATTGCCAGTAGGACTGCATTTCGTCTTGGTGGATATGGATAAGGTTTGCCTTTTTCTTTCATTTCTTCGTAGTGTGGGAATGCGCCTTTTTCTTTCGCCAGTTCTTCTGATTTGGCGTAGGCAGTATCCCTCATAAACTTGGCTACTTTTTCTGCAAATTCTACAGCTTCATCGCTATCGTAAGGGATACCGAGTTCTACAAGTGTTTCTGCAAACCCCATAAGACCTATTCCAAGGGGTCTTAAATCCATTGTATTTCTGCGGGATTCTTCTGATGGATAAAAGTTTTTATCCAGAATATTATCAAGTGCCATAACCATTGTTTCTATAGTGTCTTTCAGTTTATCCCAGTCTATATCTGTTTTGTCTTTGTTTAAATGTTTTGAAAGGTTAACGGATGCCAGTGTGCATACTGCAGTGCTTTCTGTAGAGTTTGGAATTGAGATTTCTGTGCAGTTTCCTGTTACTATTCCATTGAATATAAGTGAATGGTTGTAAAGCTGGGTTGTGTCATAGACATCTTCTTTTCCTACATATTTTATTTCTGAAACTGTTGCAAAGAAATGCTCTGTTTTTCTGCTATATCTTTGGTATCCAAGATTTTCTCTTTCTTCTAATATTTTTAATGCTTTTTCTTGCTTTATACCTAAAAATCCAATTTCTTCAACAAATTTCACTGCGTTTATTCCATTGAGTAAAAGTCTGTATAAAGGTTTTGCGTCATATATTTTTGTCTCACCATTTTTATCAATATAACTAAAGTGTCCTTTTTCATAGTCTCTCATTTTTGAAATAGAAGATTTTATACCAAAGTTTGCAAGTAATATTTGGACATCTTCTAAGAGTTTTCTTTCCTTACTTGCAAGCTGAATAGAGAATGTTGGTATACCATTGTTTTCTATCTTGTTTACTGTTGCATCTGCTGTAAATAGTCCCTGCAAGAATCCTATAACTGTTTCTTTTGTTCCTTTAAACACAAACTCAGGAACAGAAAGTTTACTCTCCTTTGAATATCCATATTTTTCTAAAACTTTTGCTAATCTTTGATTACTAAATCTAACTTTTTTGCTATTTTGTGTATGATTAAATACCTTAGGTAGTGTGTTTGTGTAATTTCTGCCATTTATAGATCGATAGTCTTTTTCTAAAACTGTATCTATTGCTTCTAAAACCTTATCTGCAAGTTCAACATCTTCATTATAAAGGTCTATACATACAGATTTATATTTTCCTTTGCTCGCGAATGTTCCATCTCCAACGATTAAACCTGTTAAAAGACCAAGCTCATAATATCCTTCTACTCCAAACTGTCCTTCTCCTGATTGGATTAAAAGTTTATCTCCTGGTTTTAAATCAGATAATTTGGCTTTTTCAATTCTATATTCTTTTGCATATTTTCCTTTTTCCAGCTTATCAGGAACAGCTCTGTAAAACTCATGCCAATCTGTTGCTTTAATTTTGTATCCTTCTTTTGTTATAACCTCGTAAACATCTGCGTTTTCCTTTGTTTTATACATTTTTAAACATTGTGCTGTTGATACTCCATAATCTTCCCAATTACCATCTGTTCTTTTGTCGTAAGTAGCAATTATAGGTTCTCCTTTTTCAAAAAGTTCTTCTGCTTTAACAAGTCCCCACTGGGTGGCAAGACGTGTATCTCCTGTGACACAAAGATTAGAAGAGTTTATTACGCCGTATTCAGGACATGGGTTGTGTTCATTGTGCCTATCCTTAAATGTAAGCCATGGATGACCTGTTTTTGCCAGTTTAAACAAATATCTTTTAAACCAGTCCTGTGAATCTATCTTTTTCCAGAGTTTTAATTTTCCTGTTTCTGCCTTTTCTATACATTCAAAATATTTTTTAGTAAATTCATCTCCCCAGCTTTCAACAAGTTCAGGACATTCTGCAGGGTCAAATAGATAAAGGGGCTCTCCTTCTTTAATCCTTCTCATTATTTCGTCTGGCATCCAGATAGCAGTATTCAGAGATGGTGTCCTAAAATATGGGTTTCCTGTTGTTTCTCTGAGGTCTAAGAAAGCATCTATATCATAATGCCATGGCTGCATATACATAACCTGTGAGCTTCTTCTTCTACCACCCTGCTGTATAGCATTTACGATGGTATCAAATATTTTGATAAATGGTATTGGCCCTGAGGATTTTGCATTAAGAGAATGTATTTTTGAGCCTGTTGCTCTAAGCCTTGTAACATCAGTTCCAACGCCACCTGCATATTTTGCAAGGAAGGCAGTTTCTTTGGCTTTATCCATAATAGATTCAAGGGAGTCATCTATGACGTTTACATAACAGCTTGAATATTGATTTGTAGAAGTTCCTGAATTATAAAGGGTAGGCGTAGAGTGGAGGTATTCCAGTTTAGAGATTTTGTTGTAAACTTTTAGGACTTCTTCCTCATTATTACCAATTCCCATTGCAACTCTCATGAAAAACCACTGGGGTTTTTCAATAATGTTCCCTTCTCTGTCCCTTGTAAAATATCTGTCTTTCAGGGTTGTCATTCCAAAGTAATCAAGAAATGCATCCCTTGAGTAATCTATATTTTGCTCTAGATAATCTATATCAAAATCCAGCAGTTCCTTTTTATAAAGCCCTTCTTTTACCCCAAACTCAATGGCTTCTTTAAATGAACTAAATCTTTTATCTATTTCTCTGTTAATCAGTTTTAAAAGCTGTTTTGCAGCTAGGGTATCATATATATAATGTTTTGGGATAAGCTGTTCTATAGCTTTGAGAACGAGTGTATCAAGTTCCTGTGTGGTAACCCTCTCCGGTATTTTTAAATCAAGTTCTTTTGCAACTTTAAACACAATTTCATAATCATCAGGGATATCCATACCTTCAAGAAGAGCAAATATAGCATTAATCAACTTTTTCATCTGGAATTTTTCTTCTGTTCCATCTCTCTTTACGACTATCCTTTGCATAAGCAACCTCCTCTTATATTTTTAACATCCCCCTCAGAAATTTCGGGAGATAACGCACTTCATAATTAGAAATTCGTATATTCTGTGCTGGAAACTTCGAAAAAGTTTGTGAGTTTCTTCACATCTTCTTTTTGTAGGAACTTAAGTGGGTTCTGGTCTATTTTGAACTGAGGGTCAAATCCAAGTTCTTCAAGTCTCCTGTCAGCTATGTATTTCATGTATTTTTCCAGTTCCTTGTAAGAAACACCAAATATAGTTGTTCCACCGAATTTAGTTTTCAGGTAGTTAAGTTCCAGCTCAACAGCATCAATAATTGTTTCCTGAATATTATCAACAAACTTCTCATCATCTACTATCTCAGGATTTTCTTCAACTATTGTCAATATAGCTTCTATCCCGTTTTGCAGGTGCAGAGATTCATCAATTAGTATCAGTTCAACTCCGGAAACAACATTTTTCATCTTTCCTGTGTCTTTCATAGCAAAGAAATGTGCAAATGCAGAGTAGAAGAACATACCTTCCTGAATAATGTTATTAAGCAGTATCGCTGTTAATATCTGTTTCTTTCCCTCCAGTGTATCAGGGTCAGCCTTCCCGTAAGTAATTCTATCAACAGCTCTAATGATGAGTTCTTGCTTTTCCTGGAGAAGTTTATCTTCAAGTGTTATGTTATAGATTCTTTTTCTGTCCATTTCAAAAGAGTTGAGAATTATCTCAAAAAAATCTGAATGTATATTCTCCATAAACATCTGAGTGGAAAAGCTCATCTTTGCATAAGGGTCTGTTAAAACAGGGAAAAATCCATTTCCCAGAACATTTTGAACCAGCAGTTCAGAAGAAGCAAAGTATCCTACAGATGTATCAAATAAGTCTTTCTCAGTGGGTGTCAAAGATTTGTAATCAAGAACATCCTGTTGTATATTTAATTCCTCAGGAAACCAGACAGCCTTTTTCTGTTTGGTATATATTTCTTTGAATACGGGATATCTTGGGTTTTCTGAGAGTCTGATATTATCTCTAACAGATGTTTTTCCAATGAATTGTAAATTTTTCATGGCTACTCCTCCTGAAGAAACTACTATATATAGTGTTTTTTATTAATGATAACCCTACATATTGTGTATGTCAAATTAAAATTTTTCCAAAAAAATGAATAACTTTTGTCTTCAGGGGTAATATTCATTTTCGGATAGTGTTGAAATTTATGAAAAAATTTTTTAAAGTTAGTTATACCTAACTCCAATGGGGGAAATATGGGAAAAACTGTATGTGTATATCACGGCAATTGCACAGATGGAACAACAGCTGCAGCGGTTTTACTGAAAAAATATCCTGATTGTATATTGTTTCCGTTTGAACACGGATACGATGAAGAAATGTTAGACCAATTACTTGAAGCTGTAGACAAAGAAACCACAGTTTATATAGTTGATTTTTCCCTTAGGAAAGAAGACCTTGAGAAACTCATTCAAAAAGCAGGAAAGGTTATAAACATAGACCACCATATCAGTGTGAAAGAAATTCTTGAAGAGGCTGCAAGGAAATACCCTAATTTTGAGTATGTATTTGACAATACGAAATCCGGTGCTTCTTTAACATGGAAATATCTATTCGGTTCTCAGCCCCCCTGGATAATAAAATATGTAGAAGACCAGGATATCTGGACATGGAAATATGGAGAAACCACAAAATACGTAAATCTGTATCTATTACCTCTAACAAATAAACCTGAAGAGATATTAAAACTCTTTGATAAACCTGTTGAAGAACTGATAGAAAAAGGTAAAGTAATTGCTTCATTTTCAGATTATTTAATAAAAAGATTTGTAGAAAGGGCAAAAGAAACTCCCCTAAAAATAGGGAACTATATAGTTAAAGGCTTTAATACAAATTTCTTCCAATCAGAAATCGGAAATATTCTTGCCACTAAATACAATCAGGCTGTAGCACTTTTTAACTTTTCAGGAACAGATGTTAAATTTAGCTTCAGAAGTAACACAGGACAAAAACCGGATGCACTTGAACTTGCACAGATTTTAGGTGGAGGCGGCCATAGAAATGCAGCAGGTGCTCTCGTCCCTGTAGAAGAATTTTTCAGAATGATTGAAATGGCAATGGAGGAAAAAAGTAATGTTCACTGAAAACATGGAAAACCTTACAACAAAGGAAAAAATAGTCAGAATAGGTGCAGAAATAATAGTAAAGGAAGGTCTAAGAAAATTTACAGCAAAAAATATAGCAGATAGGCTTGGGATTACAGATGCTGCTATTTTCAAACATTTCAAATCTATGGATGAGATAATTCTGGAAATTATCAATGGTTATGTTTCACAGTGTTCAAGAAGTGCAATAGAAGCAGTTGAAAAGGGAAAAACAGTTAAAGAAAAACTGGAATTTTTACTGAAAGCCCATATAAAAGTCCTTGAGGAAACAAGAGGAGCTGTTCCGGTTTTGTGTTTTGAGTTTTCAAGGTCTGAAGACTCTCAATTTAAAGACCTTCTTAACGAATTTGTCAAAAATTATAAAGAAAAAATTTCAGCTATAGTAAAACAGGGTCAGGAAGAAGGATGTATTAAGAAAAACCTCAACCCTGAAGAAGTAGCAATGTTCTTCTTAGGTTCAATTCAGGCAAAGGTATTCGCTTACGTAATTTCTAAAAAAGAAGGTCCAATAATAGAAGACCCTGATGAATTTATAGAAATGATTTTCTACGGCATTATGGAACATTAAAAGTTATCCCTTGTTAAATTTTTCTAAAAATTATATTTTATATCTCAAAAATCCATTGGAGTATTCTATGGAAAATAATAAAGAATGTGCCATATGTGGTGGCCTCGGCTGGATTATTAAAGAAAATGGTGTTACAAAATGTGTCTGCAGATACTCAGATATCACAGACACAATCTTCAAAAGAATGAACATTCCTAATAGATATAGGGATAAAGATCTGTCTAATTTTATTCCAGATAAAAAATACGGACATAAATTTATATTGACCAGAATTGAGGATTATATAAACTCTGATGACTATCTAAAAGGAAAAGGCCTTTTCCTTGTTGGAAAACCGGGAGTCGGGAAAACCCATTTGGCTGTTGGTATTCTAAAGGAGTTCTTCAGAAGAAAAGGAATAGTAGGACTTTTTTATGACACCCGTTCACTTTTATTCAAGCTTAAATCTTCCTTCGATGGCTCAGCTTCGGCACGGGAAATTCTTGAAGAAGTGGTAGAAACTCCAATCCTTGTCCTTGATGACCTTGGCTCAGAGAGACTTTCAGACTGGGCAAGGGATATCTTACACTATATTATTATTAACAGATATAATGAGTTAAAACCGATAATAATTACATCAAATATAGAGCTAAAATCCCAGAAAAAAGGGGATGAGGATATACTGGAAAACACACTGGAAGAAAGGATGGGAAGCTCTATAGCCTCCAGACTATCGGAGATGTGCGAGGTTTTACCTGTAAAAGGTGAAGATAAAAGAGGAAGCAGATTAACAACAAATGAGGTAAAAAGATGAGAACAGCTACAATAAAAAGAGAAACAAGGGAAACACAGATAGAACTTTCTATAAATCTGGATGGAACAGGAAAATATAATGTTGATACCCCTGTAGGATTTTTAACCCATATGTTAGAGACATTTTCAAAGCACTCCCTTATTGACCTTGAAGTTATGGCCACTGGTGATATTCATGTCAGTCATCACCACACAGTTGAAGATGTTGGAATAGTTCTTGGTATGGCAATAAAAGAAGCATTAGGGGATAAAAAGGGTATTAGGAGATTTGGAGATGCAATAATACCTATGGATGAAGCCCTTGCAATGTGTGCTGTAGATTTATCAGGTAGACCTCTGCTTTTCTATGATGATATGGGATTAAGGGGAAAAATCACAGAGTTTGATTTTGAACTGATGGAGGAGTTTTTTAAGGGTCTTGTTTTGTCTGCAGGTATAACAGTTCATCTAAAAGCACTTGCAGGGAAAAATCTTCACCATATAGCCGAAGCTCTTACAAAAGCGCTGGCAGTGGCATTGAGAAATGCAATAGAAAAAGACCCAAGGAGAACAGATACTCCTTCAACAAAAGGTAGTTTGTAAGGAGACAAGTATGAACAGAAAAGAAAAAATTCTTGAAATTTTAAGGGAAAAGAAAGAAACCTCGGTAAAGGAATTAAGCAACATATTCGGCGTTTCTGAAATGACAATATACAGAGATGTCCGGGAACTTGAGCAGGAAGGGTATATAAAAAGAAAACATGGTGCAGTTTTACTTAATGATAGAGATGAATCAGAAGCACTTATGGTTGATACATGTCCAATATGTGAAAAACCTATCACAAGGGCATATCCTTACAGAATAACCGTAGAAGACGCAAAAGTTATAGAGACATGCTGCGAGCATTGTGGATTTTTACTCCATAGCAGATACGAAGATAAAAAAGTGTCAGCAATTACTTATGACTTCATAACAGAAAATCCAATTAGCGCTTTGAATGCCTGGTATGTTGTGGGAAGCTCCGCTGTTCCATGTTGTAGCCCAAGTGTCATTCCGTTTGCATCCAAAGAAGATGCGGAGAAGTTCAGCAAAGGTTTCGGTGGACAGGTTATGAGTTTTATTGATGCTTATAATACTATCGTAAACAATATGAATATAAACCTAAAAAGCTGCTGTCATCCACAGGAAACTGTTTTCAGAATTGACCAGCTCAAGAAAAAGTCTTAGATTTCAACCACAGGATATTTTCTTTTCCTGTCTACAAGATGGATATTTTCAACACCAAATTTGTTTTCTTTAAGTAGATTAAATACTTCTATAGCTCTATTTTTGTCTTTAAATCCTATCACTACTCCGCAAAACTCATAAATTTCGTTAGGAACAGGTAGTGTTGTAAAATCTTCTATTCCTTTTTCTTTGAGGAATTCTATGGCTCTGAAACCTTCAGGAATAGACATAAAAGTGATTATATATTTAGGACCAGCAGATTTAAATAACCTGTAGAAATAATCATAAAGATGAAGTTTTACACCAATTGCATAAAATCTTACCTTTTCCAGAAAAGTATCACCGTGCCAGCCAGTTCCCCTTTCTATAACAGCTTCGTATACGCCGTTTTTTTCTTCTAACGAGATTAGTTTATTTCCTGTATCATGACACCATATCTGGATATCCTTTTTGAATGCTTTATCATCAGATAGAACTTTAACCCTTTCACCAACAGGTATTTTTTTCAGTTCTCTGGATACATATATAAGGGGCGTAGGACAGAACATTCCCCTTGCATCTATTGTTTTCATATCTTCTTTTACTTGCATATTAGTCTTCCCAGTGGTTCTCCGCCAAGTAAATGCCAGTGGATATGTGGAACTTCCTGTCCAGAATCTGGACCTGTGTTTACAATTAGTCTGAATCCTGTTTCTGCAATTCCTTGCTGCTTAGCTATCTCATTTGCCTTAAGGATAATATGTCCAATAACAGGTTTGTGTCTTCCTTCCAGATAAAGATTATTAGGTATGTGCTCCTTTGGAACCAGTAGGATATGAACCCTTGCCTGAGGATTTATATCTTTGAAAGCTATCATAATATCATCTTCATAAACTATATCAGCCGGAATCTCTTTATTTATTATTTTGCAAAATACACATTCACTCATTTTAGCCTCCGCTTAGTTATAACTAACCAGATTTTTTTCACTGGCATATTTTTTCAAAATTTCCATCAGTTTGTCAAGATTCCAGCCTTTTTCTGTGGATATAGTGATAGTTTCCTTGTTTCCTGTAAGGATATGTTCCTGACTTTCGTCTAAAAATTCAGGAGATGGAACAAGTTTATCAACTTTGTTAAGCACTACAACAGCAGGTTTATGGTCAACTTTGATTTTTTTAAGTATTTTTTCCACTGCCTCTAACTTCTCCTGCCAGTTTTCATCGGATACATCAACAACATGGAGTATAAGGTCTGCTTCCTCTACTTCTTCAAGGGTTGCCATAAATGCATCCATAATTTCCTTTGGCATATCCTTTACAAATCCGACTGTGTCTGTGATAACTACTTTTTTATTAATATCTGGGAATACTATATAAGATGTTTTTGTGTCCAGTGTAGCAAATAGCTGGTTTGATATAAACGCCTCTCTTTTTGTAAGCCTGTTTAGGAGACTGGATTTACCTGCATTGGTATAACCAACAAGGGCAACTTTTAGCAGGTTAATATCTTTATTCCTCCATTTTCTTTGCTGGTATCTTTGTTTTTTGATGTATTCCAGCTCTTTTTTTATTTTGGCGATTCTTTCTTTAATTCTTCTGACCTTGATTTCACCTAATTTTTCACCTGCACCTTTGGTTTTCATACCACCCCCAATTCTGGACATAGCCTTACCTTTCTGACCGTAAATCCTCGGGAGCTCATGCTGAAGTGTTGCCAGCTCAACCTGAAGTTTTGCCTGTTTTGTTTTTGCCCTTTCAGAGAAAATGGATAGTATAAGGTCTGTTCTATCTAAAACATTTACCCCTGTAATATTTTCAATGTTTGTAATTTGGACAGGTGTAAGGCTTGCATCAAATATGATTGTGTCAGCCTGAGTTCCTTCGGCAATTTCTTTCAGCTGTCTGACTTTACCTTTTCCAATGTATGTCGCAGGGTCAGGTGTTTCCCTTTTTTGATAAAGTTTACCCAGTGCAATACCATCAAGGGCTTCAACCAGCCCTTCCAACTCATTCAAAGAGTATTTAAGCTCTTTTTCAGTTTTATTTGATGTTTTTACTCCTACTAAAATACATCTCATACTGCAAAATATATATGAATTTTAAGTTTCTGCAACAATTGTGCTTATTGCATGTTTATAAACAAGCTGCTTTTCGCCATTTACATCAAGGAGTATTGTAAACTGGTCTGCTTCAAGGATTTTTCCTGTTATTCTTGTTCCTCTTGTAAGATAAATAACAACTTCCTTTCCTTCCTCTTTCAGTTCTTGAAGCAGTTCATCCTGCACGTTCATCTTGATACCTCCACTTCATATTTTTTTATAATTGTATCTAAAAGTTTTTCTTTTGTATAGGTAAATGGGTCTATCCACAGCCAGCCATTTTCAGGTTTTAGTTTAGACCTGAATGCTCTTTTTTGTCTTTTTGCAAAATCCTTTGTGTTTTTAATAACCATATTTTTCGCTTCTTCTAAGGATATCTCTCCTTTAAGATAAGGAATAATTTCTTTATAGCCAATAGCCTGTTTTGCAGTGATACTGTTTTCGTAGCCCATGTCCATAAGATTTTTTACCTCATCAACAAGACCAAGCTGGAACATCTTATCTACCCTTTTTTCAATTCTATTCCACAATCTTTCCCTGTCTGTATGAAATACAAAACCGGTAAAATCATATTTTTTATCTTTAAAGCTATGTTCCTTTTGGAATGAGGAAAAAGGTTTTCCGCTAAGTTCATAAACTTCAAGGGCTCTAACTATTCTTTTTTTGTCATTTGGATGAATTTTATTTGCGTATTCAGGGTCAATCTGTTTTAGTCTTTCGTATAGGTCTTTTTCCTTGTAAAGTTTTTCCCTGATTTTCCAGTCTGTTGGGGGTGCTTCTGACAGACCGTATAAAAGGGTATGAATATAAAGCCATGTCCCTCCTACTATAACAGGGACTTTCCCCCTTTGGTGAATATCATTTATTTTTTCTTGTGCCAGTTCAATAAAATCTTTTGCTGAAAAATTATAATCAGGCTCAACAACATCAATAAGATAATGGGGAATACCCTGCATATCTTCAGGAGTAGGCTTTGCCGTTCCTATATCCATATATTTATAAACCATCATAGAGTCTGCACTTATAATTTCTCCGTTTATTTGCTTTGCTACTTCTACTCCAATTTCCGATTTTCCTGTTGCAGTAAGTCCAGTTATGACTATAATTTTCATTCTTACCACCTTTGGTTTTACAATTGTTATAAAATATACGAAAAATTATAAAAGTTTTTCTAAATTGCAAAGGTAGAGAATGAAGAAAAAAGGCGCTAAAACATCAATAGAAAAGGCATTGGATTTAATTGAAACATTAAAAGAAAAGGAACATCTTGGAGTAACTGAACTAAGCAGTATTTTGGGATTGAATAAAAACAATGTATTCAGGATACTGGCCACCCTTGAGGTAAAAGGTATAGTAGAACAGGATAAAGAAACAGAACATTATAAATTAGGTATGAAATTACTTTCTCTGGAACATGCATACCTTCAAAGTTTAAAATTCCTAAAAGTCATAAGGCCATTTATAAGGGCATTAAGAAATAAACTTCAAGAGAGTGTTTATATTTCTGTTTTACATAAAGACTCTGTAGTTTATATATATTCAGAGGACAGTAAAAGGTCTGTTCTGGTTAATTCTCGTATTGGCAGAAGATTTCCTGCCGACATAACAGCATCAGGAAAAGCATTAAAAAAAGCCCTTAAAACAGAAGATTTTCCCATAGAGGAAGACTGGGAAAAGGTTGAACCTGAAGTGGCAGAAATAGCTTGTATAATCAGAGATGATCATAATCAACCTATTGCCGCAGTTTCTATTATCCTTCCTGCCCAAAGGGCAAAAAAAGAGGATATAAATCTAATGAAAACTATACTTCAACAAACATGCATTGATGCAACAGAAAAACTAAAGGAATCACAACTCTCTGCTAACAAAAGGTAGCTTAAGGTCTGTTCTGAGAATGTTGATATATACATAAATTGAGCTAAATGTTTTTCCTGTATCCTTGTTGAAATCCTCCCTGTAATCAATCTTTAATCTCCAGCATTTTCTATCCAGTGTAAAATTCAGGCTTTTCCTCTGAACGTAACCCTCCCTTATGTTATTCAAAATACTACCTGAAATTATTATGTTTCTTAAAGTCAAAGATAAGGTCTGGTTAATTTGGTTTGTGCTCTGACCACCTTCAAATAATCCTTTATCAAATGAATGGGAAACAGAATATCTTAACCAACTTGTAATTGGGATAGATAAAGAGGTGATAGACCTGACTATCTGATTAAAATAAAAATCGTAATACAGGGTATTCTCCCCTGAATATCCATTTATGCTAAAATATATCTTGTTTTTTAGAGGTTTTTTGTGGCCGTCAAGTTTATTATTTCCAAGATAGTAATAATTATTTAATGTCCAGCCTGTTGAAATTTCCCATGATAGAAAATCCTCTGTATCCTTGAAATTAAGTATGTTGTAAAGGGAAAAATCTATATCCTTCGCATCTTTTACCCTGTCTTCCCTGTCAAAATATGGTAGTTTCTCCTGGTTTACCTTGGATATTTTATAAATTCTTATTTCAGGGATTATTGAATGGATATATTTTCCATAATCTCTAAATGTTAAATGTCTGATTCTATCTTCAAACTTAAATATATTTCTGGTGGGGTTTTTCGTGCCATTAACCCTTTTTGACAGCATATACCAGGTAGACCTTGGTGAAAATGTCAAAGTATTTGAAAAACTTCTAAAATTGTTATAAAGCTGCAGGTTCAGTGTATTATCACTTCTTATTCCTGATATTCCCTTCTCCCTGTAGAAATTAGTATTTACAGACAGAAAATCAAAATAAAAAGGAATATTTTCAAACGGCTTTCTTTTCTTAAAATAAAATCTCAGTTCAGGTAGTCTCTGGAGAGTCTCCTCATTGGAAATTCTGGAAAGGTCATAAAGAAAATCAAAGTTTAGTTCAACTGTATAATGCCTTTTGTCCATAAGGGCTATAAGCTGGGATTTGGTATAAGCTTTATACCTAAGGTCAGTTGAGTTATAAATATCCTCAAAGAAATAAGGGTCACTTGGAATATCATACTTAAAGTAAATGTCAAAATCATTCCACTGTTTATATAACTTACCGTGAACTCTCCATCTGTTTCTCAGCTTTTTACCTTTTCTGCCCTGCCACCATTTCTCATTGGAATCGTTCTCATTAAAAACTATAAAGTCCCCTGTATAAAACTCGTCAGATGAAAATCTGTTTCTATACTGAATATCAAGGCCTTTTCCTTGTTGATTACGGTAATCAAATGTAAATGTCATATCAGAATGCCTTGTTAAAACAAGGAAAAATGGCTGAATTATTTTAAAATCGTTATAGCTATCATTTCCTATTTCAGGGAATAATAAACCGGTTTTTCTTGAGGTTGCAGGATAAGAAAAATACGGGGAAAAGAAAACAGGAACCTTACAAAATCTGAGTGAAATGTTATAAAAAACTATCTCTTTCTTTTCAATCAAAATACCCTTTTTTGTCTTAAAATACCAGTCGTAGTTATCAAATGGACAGGTAGAAAATTCACCGTTATAAAAGTAGTATTTATCCTTTTCTTTTTTTACTCTTTCAGCCTTTATGTAATAACGGCCATCTATGACACCTTTAACATTTTTAAACTCTCCGTAGTAGCCTTTTTCATCAATCCAGCCCTCTGTGCCTGTCAGGTCATATTTGGGAGTTTTTACCTTTATATGTCCCTTTAGATATATTTTTTTCTTAATCTGGTCGTATATGATTCTATCTGCTTTGAGGATTTCATTTTTATATTTAACAACAACATCGCCTACGGCTATTATTTTGCCATCTTTTTCTTTATATATATTTTCTGCTTCAATTGAAACAGGGGTTTTCCCAAAGGAATAAACAACAAGACTACACAGCAAAAAAATTGATATTATAATTTTCCTCAAATAATACCCTCATTATATTGTGTGTGGAATAAATATTATAAATTATTTCGGAGTGTTAAATGGAAAAACCAAGGGAATGGTTAAGGGAAAAAAGTATAGCAAAAAAGGTTTTATCACAGGCAAATGTTATATTTGAAGTTGTCGATGCCAGAATACCACAGGAAACCAGAAACAAAGTAGTTGAACAGCTTGCAAAAGAAAGGAATAAAAAGTTGTATATCATTTTGAATAAAGCAGATTTAGTTCCTAAAGATTTTGTTGAAAAAGCCAAAGAAATAATATCTCAGGAATATCCTGTCATCGTCTTTTCAGCACATAAAAATATAGGTAAAAAGGAACTTGAAAAAGTAATTAAAGAACTTGCAAAAGAAAAGAAAATAATAAAAATTGGGGTACTTGGGTATCCAAATGTCGGTAAATCATCATTAATAAACACCCTTAAAAAGAAAAAAGTAGCAACAACATCCCCAAAACCGGGAATGACAAGGGGAGAAAAGCTGATAAAACTTGATAAAAATGTATATTTGATAGACACCCCGGGCATAATAACCCTTGAATTTCAGGAAGACCTTGCATTAAAAGGCTCATGGATACCTGAAAAATTAGAACAACCTATTGAGGTTGCATACAAGTTTATTGAAAAAATACTACAGCATAGACCACAAGCCCTTAAGGAAGCTTATGGAATAGAGCCTGACCCAGACCCTCTAAAAACCCTTGAAAAAATTGGAGAAAAACTTAATTACAGGGTATCAGGTGGAGGTGTAGATTTAGACAGGACAGCTAAAAAAATACTTTGGGACTGGATAAAAGGTCATATTAAAGCATACTGGCTTTAGTCTTTGAACATAAAAATTTTTCTGGCAATCTCTCTCTGTCTGTTCATTATATATCTGGCAATTTTATCCTGGTCTTTCAAGGATATATCAGTTATCTTAATACCTGCTGTGTTTGTCTCTTTATGAACGACAACACCTTTTATTTTCATAATCTCATTTTTTATTTTTAGTAAAAACTCATACTCTTTGCCTATCTGTAATTGGAATAGATCTTCTTTTTTACCTGTTATACCTATTCCTGCCTCGCTTATATCTTCAACCTTTAATTCTTTGTTTTCTATCATTACTTTTATATCATCTTCAGGGGAAACTTTTACCCGAACATAAGACCTGTTAAGTTTAGGTTCCGTAGCTACTTCAGGAAATGTTGTAGCAATTTCTTTTTCATCATAGGCTATTACTGAAAGTGTAAAAATTTCCTCATCTTTTTTAAAGAACAAAATTCTTTCATATTTCAGGACAGGTAGCAGTTTGGGATCATTTTTCCATATTATCTGTCTTCTTGTTTCATCAATTGTTTCCAGTTCCAAAATACCGTTTACAGGAACTTCTTCATAAAAAGTAACAACATTAATCCTTTTTTGTTTTTTTAACCAGCCTATAAGCTTCCAGTATGATTTTGTTTCTTCCATTTTCCACCTTATAATAAAGTTTCGGAGGGAGGTTAAATGTCTATTATAGACTATATTGAATTTTCTTTTATAAAAGGGATAGGAAACAGGAGTATTAAGCGTATATATGAAGAGTTCGGAAACCTATCTCTTCCCCTTTCAAATCCGGAAGTTCTAATTGAAAAATTCGGGAAATCAGTTTATCTAACTATTAAAAATAGGCCTTTAGAATTAAGAGAAAAAGCAGAAAAAGAATATGAACTTGCTTTAAAAAAAGGTTTCAGTCTTGTTTCTCTGGCAGATGAAAAATATCCACAATTATTAAAAGAAATACCTGACCCTCCAGTTTATATCTATTACAAAGGAAAGCTTCCAGATGACAAAAGCATTTCTATTGTAGGAAGTCGAAAATTTTCTTCCTATGGGAAAACCATAACTACTAAATTTGTTGAAAAACTTGTCAATGATGGTGTCTGTATTATTTCAGGGCTTGCTGCAGGAATTGATAGTATAGCCCATAGTGTTACTCTTGAAAATGGGGGAAATACTGTTGCAGTTTTAGGAAATGGAATTGATCAGATATTTCCATATGAGAATAAAAAGCTTTATGAAAAAATACTGGAAAATGGCTGTTTAATCTCGGAATTTCCAATTGGAACTAAAGCTTCTAAATACACCTTTCCGATTAGAAACAGGATAATAGCAGGTTTATCCTATGGCACTATTGTTACAGAGGCTGGAGAGAAATCAGGTGCATTAATAACTGCAAAATATGCCAATGAATACGGCCGAATAGTGTTTAGTGTGCCCACAAATATAACAAATCCTTACGGAAAAGGAAACAATCTTCTAATAAAAGAAGGTGCTATTCCTTTAACTGAAATTGAAGATATTTATGAACATATCCCTTATTTCAACAAAAATAATTTTGTTGAAAATATTCAACTTTCAGAAGAAGAGAAAAAAATATTAAACGTTATGACTGAACCTATTCATATTGATACAGTTGTTGAAAAAACAGGAATTCCTTATGGAAAATTGATAAATCTTATATTTGAAATGGAATTGAAAGATTTAGTGTCAAATGTAGATGGAATGTATATCAGAAAAATATAAAATAAAGAGCCCCTTAGGGCTCCGGTGAATTATTCAAAAAGGAATTTGTTTTTAGGTTCTTCCCCTTCTTTGACTTCTTTGAGGGATACTTTTGCTCTACCTTGTTCATCTATATCTATAACTTTGACGGTAAGGATATCACCAACTTTTATTTTATCCTTAGCAGACCTGATTCTTTCCGGTGAAATCTGGGATACATGAAGCAGTGACAGTTTTCCAGGAAGTAATTCAACAAATGCACCGTAATCTTCAACTCTTGTAACTTTACCCATATATACTTCACCAAGTTCTATATCCATTATCAGCTCTTCTATCATCTGTTTAGCTTTTTCACCACTTTCACCATCTACAGCATAAATTCTAACAAGTCCATCAGGCTGCAGGTCTACTTTTACACCTGTTTCTTCTATGATTTTCTTGATATTTTTACCGGATGGTCCAATGATTATAGGTATTTTTTCTGGGAGAACTCTCATTGTAATAATCTTAGGTGCATGTGGAGAAAGTTCAGGTCTTGGTTCAGGCATTGCCTGATACATTAGGTCAAGAATATACATTCTAGCTTTCTTGGCCTGTTCAAGTGCTTCCTGCAGTATTTCCTTTGTGAGACCTTTTATCTTAATATCCATCTGGATTGAAGTAACGCCATCTCTGGTTCCGGCAACCTTAAAATCCATATCTCCAAGATGATCTTCATCTCCTAAAATATCTGTCAGAATTACATACTCTTCATCTTCTTTTAGCAGTCCCATTGCTATTCCAGCAACATGTTTTTTCATAGGAACGCCGGCATCAAACAATGCAAGGGACGCACCGCAAACAGTTGCCATAGAAGTTGAACCGTTTGACTCTAATATCTCAGATACAACCCTTATAACGTAAGGGAATTCTTCTTCTGGTGGGATTAAAGGCTCTATTGCCCTTTCTGCAAGATTTCCGTGTCCTATTTCTCTTCTGGATGGAGCTCTTGGAGGTCTTGCTTCACCTACGCTAAATGGAGGGAAGTTATAGTGAAGCATGAATCTTTTCTTTTCTTCACCTTCTTCAATACTTTCTTCTATTTGCTCTTCACCTGGAGCTCCCAGAGTTGTTGCAACAAATGCCTGTGTCTGTCCCCTTGTAAATATAGCTGAACCATGAATTCTTGGGAAAAGTCCTGTTCTTATCCAGATAGGTCTGATTTCATCCGGTTTTCTACCGTCTATTCTGACTTTTTCTTTGAGAACTTTTTCCCTCATTACAGAGGAAACTATGTCCTTGTAGATAGTTTCTACTTTTTTCTCTTTGCCTTCTGGAATTTCTATCTGAGAAATTGCTTCTTCAAATATTTCTGATAGTTTCTTTCTTCTTTCTTTTTTATCCTGAATATTCAGGGCTTCTTTTACTTTATCTTTAACAAGTTTTTCTAATTGTTCTTCTAATTGTTTGTCTATTTCATCTATTTCAACTTTTATTTTCTCTTTTGGCTCAACCTGTTTTACCAGCTCTTCCTGAAGTTCTATTAGCTTTTTAATTTCTCCATGGGCAAACATTATAGCTTCAAGAATTACATCTTCAGGAACTTCCTCACTGCCACCTTCAACCATTACAATAGCTTCTTTTGAACCCGCAACAACTATATCTATATCTGATTCGTTTCTTTGCTGATATGTTGGATTTACAATGAATTCACCGTTTACCCTTGCGACCCGGACACCTGCAATTGGGCCTTCAAATGGAGCCTCTGATATTGTAAGTGCTGCTGATGCTCCAACAATGGCTAAAACATCAGGGTCATATTTGTCATCAGCAGATAATGTCATTGCTGTTATTACAACATCATTGAAAAAGCCCTTCGGGAATAATGGTCTTATTGGCCTATCTATAAGTCTTGATACAAGTATTTCGCGGACAGATGGTTTGCCTTCTCTTTTTACAAATCCGCCGGGGATTTTACCGTAGGCATATGTTTTTTCTCTATATTCAACGGTAAGCGGGAAAAAGTCTATATCTGCCTGTGGTTCTTCTGCAACTACTGCAGCAACTAAAACTGCTGTTTCTCCCTGTCTAACGATAACGGCACCGCTGGCCTGTTTTGCAAAATATCCGGTTTCTATAGAATAAGGTGCTCCGTTAACTTGTGTTTCAACTTTTTGAACGGTAATTTCCCCTACTTCACCCATTATTTCTCTCCAGTAGATTCTCTTATTCCAAGCTCCTGAACAATTTGTTGATATCTTTCAGGATTTTTTCTCTGGAGATATTTAAGTAGTTTTCTTCTTTTGTTAACCATTCCAATAAGACCTCTTCTCGAGTGGAGATCTTTTTTGTTTCTTTTGATATGTTCCGTAAGATTTCTTATTCTTTCTGTAAGAATTGCAATTTGAACTTCTGGAGAACCTGTATCTCCTTCAAATCTTCCATATTTTTTAATTAATTCCTGCTTCTTTTCTGCAGTGATTGACATTAACGAAAACCTCCTGAATTTGTTTTTGAATTTTAACAAATTAGAATTATAACACAAAAAGATAAATACCGTATAATACGAATATATATTTTCACCGTTAATTTTCAATAAACCTAATAAAAGTCTATTTAAGCTTTTTAATGATTTCTGGGAGTTTGTAGAGATAAAACATTACCTTTTTCCATTTTGACCATTCTATCGCCTGAAGGCCTGAACCGTAAACCTTATTAGGCTCTAAATCTTTTCCTACTCCTGATTTAGCCGTTACGATTACATTGTCCCCAATTGTTATATGGTCTGCTACTCCTACTTGACCTGCCAGTATTACATTTTTTCCTATTTTTGTGCTACCTGCTATACCTACCTGTGAAACAAGTATTGTATTTTCTCCAATCTGGCAGTTATGGGCTATCATAACAAGATTATCTATTTTCGTGCCTTTTTTGATTATGGTTTCATCTACCATAGCCCTATCTATCGTTGTGTTTGCCCCAATCTCTACATCGTCTTCAATAACCACTCTACCTATATGCTTAATCTTTTTATGCTGTCCATCTTCCTGATAAAATCCAAATCCATCAGAGGCTATTACTGCTCCAGAGTGTATAATCACATTCTTACCGATGGTTGTGTTTTTATAAATAACTACATTTGGATATATAACCGTATTATCCCCTATCTCAACATCTCTTCCTATATACACATTAGGATAAATCTGAACATTTTTACCTATTTTTACTCCCTCTTCTATAACAGCAAAATCCCCGATATAGACATTTTCCTCTATCTGAATATTCTCAGCTATAGACGCCTTCTCTGATATGCCTGTCTTCCTTTCTTCAGGGTATAAAACCTCTATTAGCTTATAAAAAACATTTTGGGGATTTTTAACAACAACCTGTGGTATTTCAATATCTAGTTGTTCAAATGTGAGAAGTGCTGAGGCTTTTGTATTTTTTGCCTTTTCTACAAGTTTTTTATCTGCTACAAATGTAAGGTCACCTTCGTTGGCTGTTTCAAGGCTTTTTAGTCCTTTAATCTCAATATCTTTACCTACTAACTTGCCGTTAAATTTTTCGGCTATTTCTGATAGTCTCATTTTGCACCTTTGTCATACAGTTTTAAAATTTCATCTGTGATATCTATTGCTTTGTCTTGATATAAAGTTCCTCCTACCAGAACTATATCTATATTGTGTTCCTTTGCATATTTTTCTACAATCTTCTGGATATCTTTTACAAGCTTTCTTTCTGCCTGTGCTTTTATTTTTTGGAGCTCTTGCTCTGCCTTAATCTGGAGTTTTATCCCCTCAGTTTTAAGCTGCTTCAGTTTTTCTTCTTTTTTCTTTTTTGCTTCAGGACTTAATACAGGACTTTCCAGCTGTTTTTGTAACTCTTTTATCTCTTTTTGTATTTTATCCAGTTTTTCTTTGTAATATTGAATTTTTGCTTTTAACTCTTTTTTATACTCTTCACCTTTTTTAGATGTGTTCATTATCTTTAGAACATCTACAAATGCGATATTTTGGGCAGTTGCAAAACCTGTAAGTGAAATAGCCAAAAAGAAAGCGAATATTAATTTTTTCATCTAATCCTCCTTGACACTAACCATAAAATTCTCTTTAATTCATTATAAAACAACAAATAATATAAAAAAGTATCTAATGAACAGTATAACACTAACCCTCAGTATTCAAATAAGCAAAAAATCAGCAGTTAACAAACTACAAAAAGCCTCTAAAACATTCCAGCACTTTAAAGGACATAGCCGATAGTATTTCCCTATCATCTGATAGGCGAAGGACACTTTCAGAAACATTTTGTTAGGTTTTATTATTTTTTATAGTGTTTCTGAGGTGTCCTTAGAAAAATGTTCCAAGAACAAATCCTATTCTTGAATCACTTACGCCTGCAGGTGCATTTAACACTTTACCATAATAAATATCAATCGGTGCCATTGGGGTGACTATTTTTATACCACCACCGACAGAGTAAAACCAGTTATCAAATGGATTTCCATTATCATAACCTTTTCCCATATCTGTGAAAATATATCCCCACAGGAATTTTTCTGCTATTGGATGTGATAGCTGTGCATTGAATATAATTTGCTGCTTTGAACCTATAGGGTCTTTGTTGCTGTCATAAGGTCCTGCCATACCGTAATCAAAGCCCCTAATTGTAAAATCACCACCTACGAAGAAATATTCATCAAGAGGAATTTTGTCTTTCATTTTCTCAACTATTCCATATCTGCCTTTTAAAGATAAAATCCAGTCTGTATAAAAAATCTCATCAGGGAAGATTTTTGAATAACTAACAGCCGCTTTATAAAAACCCCTTGTGCCATATCCCACTTTAAATGTAATACTGAAATTGCTTCCTCTTGTGGGTAATATTGGGTTATCTATGTCTGAACGGCTTAGGTTTAGATATGTAGCCACCAGACTGTAACTTCCTGCCTGTGCTTTTATTCTATATGGAGCATCTTCTGTAATATCCTTATATTTTCCCCTTTCTATTGTTATACCCGTTCCTATTCTCCAGTATTCAGACAGTTCCCATGACAATGTAGGAGAAAATCCTTGTTTTTCCGATACAAATGTTGTGTAATCAACATACCTGTCATACAGATTAAAACCAAGGTCTACAGGTTTGTAAAAAGCCCATCTGTGCAAATAAGAAATAGAGTTATTTCTATAATCAGAACCAATTGTAATAGAAATACCTGCTGTATCACCTGTTCCTAAGAAATTACCTTTTCTAAGGGATAAAAATGCAGAAAATCCTGTTAGCTGGCTATATCCTGCCCCAACGGAAATCTGGCCTGTAAATCTTTCTTTTACTTTTACGTCTACGTCTATTTTTCCTTCCTGTTCTTTTACATGGGGATCAAAACCTATTGCATCATAAAAACCAAGGGCATAAAGTCTGGACTGGCTTCGATATATAGACTGTCTTTTAAATAAATCTCCCGGGGCAAATCTAAGCTCCCTTCTTATCACATAATCTCTTGATTCATAGTTCCCTGAAATATCTATTTTATCTACGTAAAATACTTTTCCTGGCTGTATGTCATATACTACTTTTACTTTTTTGGCTTTTTTGTCCAGAACTTTTTCATCAAATACCATTGCGAATATAAAACCAAGGTCTGTGTATTTATTTGTTACTTCTTTTTTAATTCTTTCTATAATTTCGCCGTTGTAATAATCCCCGATTTTTATATCATCTTTGAATTTTTTAATCAGCTCTTCATCTGTATAGTAATTATTATTTTTAAATTCAATTCCAGAAAGTCTGTATCTAGGTCCTTCATGTATTTTTATTGTTATGTAATATTCTTCTCCGTTTTTCAGTTTAATCTCCGGTTTATCAATCTGAACCTCAAAAAATCCTTTTTTGATATATAAATCCCTAATTCTTTCTATATCCTCAAGAAGAACATCTTTCTGGAGACGGGGATGAAATCTAAGTTTCCAGATACTACGCTCTTTGGTTTCCATAACATCTTTAATCTCATCATCTTCCAGTTGTTTATTGCCTACTATATCTATTTTTGCTATGTATGCTCTCTGGCCTTCATCTATCTTAAATACAAGGGTTGAGCCCTTAAAGTAGTAAGATACTTTTACGTTGTAAAAACCTTCTTTTTCATATTTTTTCTTAATAGCCTGAATCATTTTGTTAATTTCATCAGGGGAGAATACTCTTCCTAAACCTCTACGAATAGAGGCTAGTTTATCTGCAAGTTCAGGACCTATCGTTGAAAAGGGAAGCATCATACCTGATTCTGTTCTTTCTTTGGTCATTATACCCAAAACTTGCAGCAAGTCTTCATCTGAAATTTCTTCATTACCTTCAAACTCTATTTTTTGGACAACAGGAAGTTCTTTAAATACAAATATTAGGTCAATTCCGTTTTCTGTGTATCTTGTGTATGCCTCTATATCTTGGAAATATCCCAGTTTATAAAGGTCTCTTATGATTTGAGCAACATTATCCCTTGTAACTATTGCACCTTTACCAATAGTAATCAAAGGATATATAAGCTGAGGATTAACATATTTAAGACCTTTGATTTCTACTTTTCTTAGTCGGTATATTTTGTTTACTTCTTCAGCAAGACTGCCTGCTTTAAGGTTTTGATTATTCTCCTGTGCTTTGATTGAGATAGGAGAGAATAAAATAAATAGAATAAAAAAAAGGGGGATTAATCCCCCTATTACATTTATGTGGTTGCTACTTCTTTTTCTTTTTTCTTGGTTTGTTTTTGTTTTTTCACTTTTATACCAACTGAACCGTCTTTTTTCACTATCACTTCTGCCACTGAACCAGGTGGTAGTTTGCCTTTCAGTATCTCTTCTGCCAGCAGGTCTTCCACCAGTGATTGCAGTGCTCTTTTGATAGACCTTGCTCCAAATTCCGGTCTGAATTCTTTTTCTATCAGATAATCCACAAACTTCTTGGAAAGTTTTACAGTTATTCCCCATTCTTTCAGCCTTTTATTAATCTCTTTAAGTTGTATATCAATTATACCTTTCATTACTTCTTTGTCCAATGGCTTGAATACGATTATCTCATCAAGTCTGTTCAGGAATTCTGGGCTGAAATGTTTCTTAACCTGCTGGAGAACATTCTTTTTCATCTCTTCATAATCAAGCATTCCGGATTTTTGTTCAAATCCCATTCTGCCACTTTCAAGTATCAACCTTGCCCCAAGGTTTGATGTCATAATAATGATTGTATTGCTGAAATCAACAACTCTACCGAACGAGTCTGTAAGCCTTCCATCATCAAAAATCTGTAGGAAGATGTTAAATACATCTGGATGTGCTTTTTCTATTTCATCAAACAGTATCACAGAATAAGGTCTTCTTCTGACTGCTTCGGTAAGCTGTCCTCCTTCCTCGTATCCAACATATCCCGGAGGTGCACCTATTAGTCTGGATACTGTATGTTTTTCCATATACTCAGACATATCAAATCTGATTAAGGCATCCTCAGTTCCAAACAGGTATTCTGCAAGTGCTTTAGCTGTTTCTGTTTTACCTACACCTGTTGGACCAAGGAACATAAATACTCCAATTGGTCTGTGGCTTCCTTTCAGGCCTACGCTATTTCTTCTAATTGCTTTGGAAATTGCCTCAATTGCTTCATTCTGATCAACAACCCTTTTGTGTAATTCTTCTTCAATATGAAGCAGTTTTTCTGCCTGACTTTCTGTAAGTCTTGCAACAGGAATACCTGTCCATTTTGCAACTACCTGTGCAATATCTTTATCTTTAACTTTTGGTTTTTTAACCTTTCTTTTTTCCTTCCATTCTGCCTTAAGGGTTTCAAATTTTGCCCTGAGTTTTAACTCTTCATCTCTTAGTCTTGCTGCTTTTTCATAGTCCTGTTCTCTCGCTGCTTTTGCTTTTTCTTCTTCTATTTTCTTAATTTTTTCCTCTATCTTCCTCAGTTTAGGAGGCAGTTCCATTTCTCTAATTCTTACCCATGCACCTGCCTCATCAATCAGGTCTATAGCTTTATCCGGAAGCTGTCTGTCTGTTATGTATTTGACAGAGTAGTCAACGGCTTTTTCTATAGCTGATTTTGTGTATTCTACTTCGTGGAATTCTTCGAACTTTTTCTTAAGCCCCATAAGTATCTTAATGGTATCTTCTGGGGTTGGAGGTTCTACTAAAACAGGCTGAAATCTTCTTTCCAGTGCTCCGTCTTTTTCTATATATTTTCTGTATTCATCAATTGTTGTTGCTCCGATTACCTGTATCTCGCCCCTTGCCAGTGCAGGTTTAAGCATATTTGAGGCATCAATTGAACCTTCTGCAGCTCCTGCACCAACAAGTGTGTGAAGCTCATCTATAAACAGAATGATGTAAGGTGCCTTTTCCAGTTCTTTCAGAATATTTTTCAGCCTTTCTTCAAACTGGCCTCTGTATTTTGTTCCTGCAACAAGTGCAGCAAGGTCAAGGGCTACAATTCTTTTAGATTGCAGCGGCTCTGGGACTTCTTTATTTGCTATTCTCTGGGCTAAACCTTCTACTATAGATGTCTTACCTACACCCGGCTCACCTATTAAAACAGGGTTGTTTTTTCTTCTTCTGGAAAGTATCTGTATAACCCTGTCTATCTCTTTATCTCTACCAATTACAGGGTCAAGTTTTCCTTCCCTTGCAAGTGCAGTTAAATCTCTTGAAAATCTATCAATATTAGGTGTTGGAACCTGTTTAACCTGTTCCTGAGGTGGTATTTCTCCAAGTATCTGGAGAATTTCTTTTCTTATGGAATATTCATCAATACCAAAGCCCCTTAGGACTCTACCACCAAGTCCTGTTTTTTCCCGAACTATTCCTATAAGAAGATGTTCAGGACCAACAAATTGATGGTGAAGTATTCTTGCCTCTTCAACAGCAAACTCTAATACTCTTTTTGCATCAGGTGCAAATAAAACTTCACCTGAATGGCTACCATGAACCATCTGGGATGTGAGGGTTCTCTTTACTTTATCTACTGTAAGTCCAAATCTGGATAAAACCAGAACAGGAATATCCTCTTCTTCCAGTAATGAAAGAAGAAGATGTTCACTTCCCAGATAGTTGCTTCTATATTCTAAAGCTTTTTCTCTCGCATTAAGTATTACTTTTCTCGCTCTTTCTGTAAATTTTTCAAACATATCTATTACACCTCATTGTTTTCTTTTTGTTTAGCACAAAAAATATATATTGTGAAAAATTTTTCAAGCCTCTATTAGCTTGCCATCTTTAAGTTTGATAATTCTACTACAGTATTCTGCCACTTCCATATCATGAGTTGCAATGACCATTGTCACACTATATTTTTCGTTCATTTCTTTTAAAATGTTCATAACTATTTTGCTGTTTTCACTATCCAGATTTCCTGTTGGCTCATCTGCCAGTAAGATTTCCGGATTGTTTATAATTGCTCTTGCTATTGCTACCCTTTGTTGCTCACCTCCTGACATCTGGGATGGTCTGTGTTCCAATCTGTGTTCTAAACCTAATCTTACCAGAATTTCTTTAGCTTTTTTTTCTGCTTCCTTTTTCTTATAAATTTCAGCAGGAAGCATAACATTTTCAAGTGCTGTAAATTCCGGAAGTAAATAATGGAACTGGAAAACAAATCCTATATTTTCATTCCTAAACCTTGATAACTGTTTCTCCGGTAAATGAAAAATATCTTTACCTTTTATAAAAACCTTTCCTCCTGTTGGTATATCTATTCCCCCAAGAAGATGTAAAAGCGTGCTTTTTCCTGAGCCTGAAGGACCCATCAGGGCAACCATTTCCCCATCTTCTATTTCAAGGTTTATACCTTTAAGGGCATTTATCTCTGCCCCTTCCAGATGATAAACTTTTCGTAGATTTTCTGTTTTTATTGCACTACTCATATCTTAAAACCTCAGCAGGAAGCTCCTTTGATGCAAAATATGCAGGTAGAATTGAGGACACAAAACATATCAGCAGGGATGACACAAAAACGGCAGATATATCAATAAATGATATTTTTAGAGGTAAATAGCTTATCATATAGACTTCCGGATTTAGCTTTATCAGATGGTATGTGTCCGCAACATATATTACCGTCAGTCCTATTATTGTTCCTACAACTGTTCCTGTTATCCCTATCAAAAGTCCCTGCCATAAGAAAACCTTTAGTATAAATCTGCTGTCTGCTCCAATTGTTTTGAGGATAGCAATATCTTTTCTCTTTTCTCTGGCCTTTGTTATAAGCAGACTTGAGATATTAAAAGATGCTACAAGGACAATCAAAGCTATAACCATAAACATCGCCAGTTTTTCCAGTTGAAGTGCCTGAAACAGACTTTTATTTAAATCCATCCATGAACGAATAAGATATGGATAAGACAGATATTTCTCCAATTCCTTTTTTACAACATCAGCTTTAAACGGGTCTTTTACCTTTATCTGAATTCCCGTTATTGCATCTTTCATATCAAAAAATTTCTGGGCTTCTCTCAGTGGCATCTGGACATAGGTTGAGTCATACTCATACATACCAAAATCAACTATTCCTGCTACATAGACCTTTTTGATTTTTGGTATAAAGCCAAGGGGAGTTTTTCTACCAAAAGGAGACATTATCTTAAAGCTGTCCCCTACCCAGACATCAAGGGATATAGCAACATCTTTTCCAATCAGAACATGGTTTGGTTTTTTTAAATCATCATAATTACCGGCAATTATTTTTGTGTTTAAACCCATTATCTTTTTATCTTTATCCGGGTCAACACCTCTGATTGTTATAGATTTTACATTTCCACCTTTAGAAGCTAGTGCTTGTGAATAAACAAAGGGCTGAAAATCAACAACATCTTTTATTTCTTTAAAATAAGGATATAAATCTTTATACTCTGTGAACTTGCCTGTTATTTTAAAAATAACAATGTGTGGAGATGTTTCCAGCAATTTTTCTTTTAATCCCCATTGAAAACCACTCATAACCGCAAGTGTAATTAATAAAGCAGATACACCAACGGTAATACCTATAAATGATATAACTGTCATAAATGATAAAGCCTTTGATTTTAAAGAAAGCAGATATTTTAAGGCAATTTTTATATAAAGCGGCATTTATTATCTACCCCTCAAAAAATTTCAAAAATAGCTTACCAGAAGAATATCAACTACCTCGTCTTAAAGAACGAGGCTTGTAAGTGAGGTTAGCTATGGGAAAAATTAGCCATCCCTCCTTACATTAGGCTGGTTGACAACAGCCCACACAGGGAGACTTGCTACCCTGTGCCCCAGTCTCTCTTTTTGAGAGACCAGATAGTTAATTGCTATATTCCTGCTGGCATTAAGGTCAGCATTAATAGTGTATCTACAGGAGGAGCATTTAAAGTGAGATTGATCTTTCCTATTGGACTTACTTATATGTCCACACTTACTACATCTTTGAGAAGTGTATTTAGGGTTGATATACACAACCTTTATTCCTTTGCTTTGAGCTTTATACTCTATAAACTGTTGAAGTTGGGCAAAGTTCCAGCTATGTATCCATCTCCTTTCCTTTTTGGATACTTTAATTCTTTCTCTAATTCCTTTAAGCTCCTCCAATACAATAGTTCCACCAGCAGGAACAAGACTAACAATCTCTTTGGCTATTTTATGGTTAATAGCAGTCCGAAACCGTTTCTCCCTCTGCGACAACTTCTTGAGATGTCTTTTTGCAGAAGGAGTGCCTTTAGACTGCAGTTTCTTTCTTATAGCAAAGTATCTTTCAGATACGGCTCTTATATGCCCTCCGTCAAAAAATTTGTTAATTTTTCCATCAGCAGTAGATATAACGGCAAGTTTGGAAAGTCCCAAATCAACTCCTACAACAGTACTATCTTCAGGAATTTCTTCAATTTCCTTTTCAACAACAATGTTAAAGAAAAACTTTTTGAGCCTTTTATCATATTTCAAAAAAGCAGAGCGAATTTCCCAGTTAAGATATTGCTTAAAATATTCAGGAATTTTTATTTTGAGTTTAAGCCTTCCTTCAACTGTTGCAATAGATATTTCTTCTCTATCAAACCATACAGAATAAGACCTTTTATCATATCTGATGGCTGGATTATTAGAGTAAGGGTAGGAAACTTTAAGACCTTTCTTTTTTCTGTTAAAAGCAGATTTGAGACTTTCAGAAGCTACCATTCTGGCAGATATAACCAATTGAGATGGCAAGGAAGTTTTTTCTCTAACAGTGGTATAAGTAAGATTGTGAAGTTTTATAGAATTAGAAATTTTAAACTTCCAGCCTATTTCAGCAACGAAATTGTAGGCAAATTTGTATTCTTCAAGGGTTTTAAAAAGGATTTGTTTTTCTTCTTCAGAAGGTTTAACAACAAGCTTAATCGTTCTTTTGAGTTTCATAACAAAAATATTTTAACAAAAAATATTATCGGTCTCCTCACAGTTTTAACAATTCTTTGAATTGGGTGAACCGAAGGTGAACAAAAACTGGATTTCCGACCGATGGGAAGTAATCTATGAAAAATTTGAGAATTTAACCAAAGCTAAGTATTATAATTTTTGGAAAATCAAAATCAGGAGTCAAAAAATGATTATAGGAACTCCTTTGTCCCATAATGCAACAAAAATTCTTCTACTTGGTAGCGGAGAACTGGGAAAAGAATTTGCCATAGAAGCCCTCAGACTTGGAATAGAAGTAATAGCCGTTGATAGTTACGAATACGCACCAGCCCAGCAGGTAGCCCAGAGATACTATGTGATAGATATGAAAAATGGAGACCAGATAAAAAATATTGTTTACAGGGAAAAACCTGATTTCATTGTGCCTGAAATAGAAGCAATAGATACATTAACACTGCTTGAACTGGAAAAAGAAGGATATACGGTTATCCCCTCTGCAAAAGCTACAAACTACACAATGAATAGAATAGGCATCAGAAGACTATCTGCTGAAGAGGTAGGACTAAAAACATCCCAGTATAGATTTGCATCTGATATTGATACATATAAAAAAGCCATAAAGGAAATAGGTTTACCTGCAGTGGTCAAACCGGTTATGAGCTCCTCAGGAAAAGGTCAGAGTATTGTTAAAGAAGAATCTCAGATAGAAAAAGCCTGGTATTATGCACAGGAAAATGCAAGGGGTAAAGGCGGGGAAGTAATTATTGAGGAGTTTATAGATTTTGATTTTGAAATAACACTGCTAACAGTTAGAACTAAAAATCAGGGAACCCTTTTCTGTGAACCAATTGGGCATATACAGGTCGAGGGAGACTATCATGAGAGCTGGCAACCACAACCTATGAGCCCTATCGCCTTAGAAAAGGCGAAAGAAATAGCCAAAAAAATCACAGATGCCCTTGGAGGCTACGGCATCTTTGGTTGTGAACTGTTTGTTAAAGGGGATGAAGTCTGGTTTAATGAGATATCCCCAAGACCACATGATACAGGTATGGTTACAATGATTTCTCAAAATATGTCTGAATTTGAGATACATCTAAGGGCTATTTTAGGTCTACCAATAGACATTAAAATGACTGCTCCTGCAGGAGCTTCTTACTGCTTCCATGCATCAGACTGGGGAGTTGCACCTGTTTATGAAGGACTTGAAAAGGCTCTTTCTATTCCTGACACAAAAATAAGAATATTTGGGAAACCTACAACCAGACCAAAAAGAAGAATGGGTGTAGCCCTTGCCACAGGAAATACCATAGAAGAAGCAAGAGAAAGGGCAAAAGCAGCTGCTGAGCACATGAAGGTAGTCCTATGAAAAAAGCAATAATAGTTTTTGTAATTTTACTTATTCTGGCTTTTGGGCTTTTCTGGGTTTATAGATTGTTATTTTCTCCAGAAAGAATAAACATAATAGGAAGAACAATTGAAACAACTATAGGTTTTGAAAATGGTGTTGTTGAGTTCTACAGCTGTGGAAAACTAATTAAAAGGTTTCTCAAAGTAGAAAAACTCACCACAGCAACAGGGACATATCAGAAACAAACCAGACCTTATAGATTTGGATACGGTTATATAGACAAAAATCTTGATGGAATTCTTAATAAGGATGAGAAAAAGCTGGGAAAGGTTTATTTTGAGATACCTTCCCAGCGGGATTACATATATTATGATGCCAAGGTTATCCCTGAGGAATGATTATTTTCTGTAATATTTTCTAAACAGGTATAACCTTTCGTCTTTGCATTTGTTTATTTCATCCAGAACCTTTTGCTTACACTCGTCCTCATCAAAACAAAAACCATTATCCTGATACTCTTTCAACATATCCCACATAACTGTGCCTTCACAGGTTTTCCAGAATTCATTGTAGTTTTTGCCTTTGGCAGTTTTGAGGCATTTTTCCATTCTGGTTACATAGTTTTGGCATTCTTTTTTAATTCTTATTGTTTGCTGGGCGGGTTTCTGGGCGGTCTGTTGAGCTTTTTTAGCTGCTGTTCCACATGAAAACAGCAATGCCATCACAGATAAACCAATTCCCATAAAAAATAATTTTTTCATAACAAACCCCTTTTGGTTAGTATACACTTACCCTAAATATAAAAGACACCAATTTATAAATCCTTAACCTGAATCAATTTAATGTTTAAAATGTCTCATTCCGGTAAATACCATAGCTATACCGTGTTCATCAGCAGCTTCTATTACCTCAGGGTCTCTGATTGAACCACCAGGCTGGATTATAGCCTTTATCCCATGTTTTGCTGCTTCATCAACACTGTCTCTGAATGGAAAAAATGCCTCTGAAGCTAAAACGGCTCCCTCAGTTGAAAATCCAAATTCTTTTGCTTTTTTAACAGCTGTTTCCAGACTATCAACCCTTGATGTTTGGCCGGGACCAATTCCCACGGAAGCTTTATCTTTTGCTATCACAACAGAATTTGATTTGACATGTTTTACAACTTTCCACGCAAAAAGCAGGTCTTCTACTTCTTCTGGAGTTGGTTGTCTTTTTGTTACAACTTCCCATTTTTCATACAATCTTAAATCTCTATCCTGAACAAGGAGACCTCCGCTTATTCTTCTGTATTCCATACCTTCCGGATTTTTATCAAAGTTTTTAACTTTTACCAGTCTGAGATTTTTCTTCTTCTGGGTAAGATACTCAAATGCATCCTTTTCAAAATCAGGAGCAATAATAACCTCCAAGAATATCTCCGTTAAAGCTTTTGCTGTATCCAGTTTTACAGGTTCATTGAAGGCTACTATTCCACCAAAGGCAGATTTCGGGTCTCTTGCAAGGGCTTCTTTATACGCCTCAAGCTGATTTGGTCTGACAGCAACTCCACATGGATTATTGTGCTTAACAATCACACAGGCGGTTGTGTCAAACTCCTTAACCAGATTTACAGCAGCCTCAACATCAAGGAAGTTGTTGTATGACATCTCTTTTCCGTGTAAAACCTCACTTTCGGCAATAGAAAGTCCCTTATACTCAACAGGTGATATATAGATAGCCCCTTCCTGATGGGGATTTTCTCCATATCTAAGGGTTGCCCTTTTTCTAACAGGAATAGAAAGCTCATAAGGAAATTTTTCATTTATATCAAACTTTTCATTTAGGACTGCCGAAATTACGCTATCGTAAAAGGCAGTATGTCTGAAAGCTTTAAGGGCAAGTCTTCTTCTGGTTTCTAAAGTTGTTTCACCTTTTTCCCTTAACTCATTTATAACAAAATCATAATCATCAGGGTCAACTATGATTGTTACAAATTTATGATTTTTCGCTGAAGCCCTGACCATTGCAGGGCCGCCGATATCTATGTTTTCAATTATTTCATCAAGGTCTGCACCTTTTTTAACAGTTTCCTCAAATGGATAAAGGTTTATAGCAACAATATCTATAGGCTCTATACCCTGTTCCTCAAGCTGTTTCATATATTCAGGATTATCTCTGACTGCAAGAAGTCCTCCGTGGATTTTAGGGTGTAGTGTTTTTACCCTTCCGCCCATTATTTCCGGAAATCCTGTTATTTCAGAGACTTCAATCACAGGAATACTGTTTTCCTTTAAAACCCTTGCTGTTCCAGATGAAGAAATAATCTCATAGCCAAGTTCAACAAGTGCCTTTGCAAAATCCACAACACCTCTTTTGTCTGATACAGATATAAGAGCTCTTTTTTTCATTTTTCCTCCTTTTCTGTTTAATTTCTAAAGAAAAAGTAATAGATTAAAAATCCTGAACCTAATCCCATAGATATTATTCCTAATTCTGCAAAGAATAGTGTTGAATAACCTAATCTCTGTAAAAATTTATCAAATAAAAAAGCTAAAAATGGAAGGAACATCAAACCGGTCAAAATAAGGATAATAGTAAAGGGATTTTTTTTCCTTTTTCCCATTTAAAAACCCTCTTTATTGTAAAATATTTTTGTCAAATCAATTTCAGGAGGCATATATGAAAAATTATAACATTGCTATACTTGGAGCGACAGGTGCAGTCGGACAAACAATGCTCAGAGTATTAGAAGAAAGGAATTTTCCGGTAGATGAAATTAGACTTCTGGCATCAGAAAGGTCAGCAGGTAAAGAACTGGAATATATGGGTCTTAAATATAAAGTTGAGGCTGTTACACCTGAAGCATTTGAAGGAATAGATATAGCCCTTTTTTCTGCAGGTGGTTCAAGAAGTAAACAATGGGCTCCAATTGCTGTAGAAAAGGGTGCAGTTGTTATAGATAACAGCTCAGCTTTTAGAATGGACGATGATGTTCCGCTGGTGGTTCCTGAGGTAAACCCTGAAGATGTCAAATGGCATAAAGGAATAATCGCAAATCCTAACTGCTCAACAATACAGATGGTTGTAGCCCTTAACCCGATACACAAAGCTAAAAAAATAAAAAGGGTTATAGTTGCTACATATCAGGCTGTATCAGGTGCAGGAGCTACAGCAATAAAGGATTTAGAAGAAGAAACAAGGGCTTACTTTGAAGGTAAGTTTTATTACCCTGAGGCTCTACCAAATCATATAGCCTTTAATGTTATTCCACATATAGATGTATTTTTAGATAATGACTACACCAAAGAAGAAATGAAAATGTTCAATGAAACCAGAAAAATAATGCATGCTCCAGATATAAAAGTTTCGGCAACCTGTGCCAGAGTTCCTGTTTTTTATGGTCATAGCGAGGCTGTAACAATAGAAACAGAAGAACCTATAACTCCTGAAGAAGCAAGGGAACTACTTAAAAATGCACCGGGAATAATAGTTGAAGATGACCCTAAAAACAATATGTATCCAATGCCAATAGAAGTGGCAGGTAAAGACGAGGTTTTTGTCGGTAGAATTAGAAAAGACCTTGCATTTGATAACGGTCTTTCAATGTGGGTAGTTGCTGATAACCTTAGGAAAGGGGCTGCCACGAACGCAGTTCAGATTGCTGAATTACTCGTTGAATATGGATTAGTATAAAAATTAGGGGCTTTCAGCCCCTTTTGATTAATTTTTATCCTTCTTGTCTTCTGGTTTAATTGCAAAATCCTCAGGTTTGATATGTTCTAACATTTTTCTAAACTGTTCCAGTTCTTCATCAACTTCAGGTTTTTCTACAACTTCTGTTGTAGTTTCTTTGACTTCCTGAACTTCTTTTTCAGTTTCAGCCTTTTCTTTTGCTTCAGCTTTTTGGATAGCCTCCTGTATTTCTTTAAGGCTTACCTTTTGAACCACATTTTCTTCCAGATATATAGGTGCATCAAATCTAAGGGCGATATTAATCGCATCACTTGGTCTTGCATCAATATGTAGTTCTTCTCCATCTTTATCGATAACAATCTCAGCAATATATGCATTATCTTTTTTATCTATCACAGCCACATACTTAACCTGGCCACCTAATGTTTCAATTATATTTTTCATCAGGTCATAAGTTAATGGTCTTGGAGTTTCAACACCACTTTGTTTGATAATAATTCCTTCAGCCTCAGATACGCCAATCCAGATAGGATATATTTCATCTGTATTTTCTATATTTTCAAGCATTACTATAGGAGCACCTGTTAGAGCATCTAATCCTATATTTCTAACTCTTACCTGTATCATTTTTAAACCTCCTAATTTGATAATATCATTATCAAATTTTCTAAGTATATAATATATAATAGTTAAAAAATTTCAATACTTTTCTGCGATTACTCATATTTGCCAGTTTGGTGGTAAATTTGCCAAATTTTTATTTTTCTATATAATTTGTTATAAAAGGAGGTAGTTATGAGATACTTTACGGTTAAAGAAGCAAATAGCATTTTGCCTCAAATAAAACTGCTTGTAGATGAGATTAAAGAAAAGAGAGAAAGATTATACAAAAGTATAGATAACTATGAAGAGGAACTGGAAGGTAACAACGACGAACTGGAAATAATGTTTCTCAAAACAGAAATAAATGAAGCCAATGAAGAGATTAACGAACTTATTGAAATAATAGAAAGCTTTGGGGCCGTTGTTAAAGGAATAGACCCATTTTTAGTAGATTTTCCTGCTTTACACAAAGGAGAAGAAATTTATCTCTGCTGGCAGGAAGGGGAAGATAAGATAGAATACTGGCATAAAGTATCAGAAGGTTTTGCCGGTAGAAAGCATGTTTCCCTGCTTCAGGAACAATCAGAAGAGAGAAACAAAACAGGAATTTAAAATAGAATTTTCCTTCCTATACTCAAAATTTTGTCTTTAAAATGAAAAAAATACTAAAAAAAATAAGAGAAATAGAAAAAGATAACGATATTACAGTGCTTTATGCCTGCGAATCTGGGAGTAGGGCTTGGGGGTTTGAATCTCCTGACAGCGATTATGATATTAGGTTTATTTATGTAAATAAGCTTGACTACTACTTATCAATATTACCTCAAAGGGACACAATAGAAATCACAGAAGACCCTTTAGATTTTGCAGGCTGGGATTTAAAAAAGGCATTATTTTTACTTAGAAAATCAAATCCATCTATTATTGAGTGGTTAAATTCTCCGATAATCTATAAAAAAGATGAAGAGTTTTTTCAAAAAATAAAAGACCTTGCAAACCTTTCATTCAATCCTAAAGCGATAATGTATCACTATCTCAGTATGGCAAAAACCAATTACAGAACTTATTTAAAAACAGACCAAGTTAGAATTAAAAAATATTTTTATGTGATCCGTCCAATATTTTCGCTAATATGGATAGAAGAAAATAAAACAGTTCCACCGATAAGATTTGAAGAGCTTTTTAATCATGTCAAAATTGAAGAAAACATTAAAAATGCCATAAAGGATTTATTAGTTATCAAAAAGCAAAAGAGGGAACTGGATTTACATCCTAAAGTTGAGGAACTAAACCAATTTATTGAGGAAAAAATAGAATATTATGAAAAATTTCTGAAAAATTTTGAATTTAAGAAAAGTCTGCCAGAGATAGACAGATTTAATCAACTTTTAAAAGAAACGATATTTAAATACGACAAAAATGCTTGTAATTTTGCTTAAAAACCTGAAATTCCTTTTTTACAAAAATGGCAGGTGCTGTACAAGAATGCCGCGGCACTCAGGAGCGCGGGGATATCCCCTCAGACACCTGCCATTAAAATGTAATTTTAAATATAAAATTCACTAAAAAGACAGAAATCCTGTCTTTTCCAATATCTCTATCCCATCGTAAGCAGTTAAATCCAGTTTTATAGGAGTTATAGAAACAAAACCTTCTCTAACAGCTGTGTAGTCTGTTCCCTTTTCTCCTTCTTCCTCAAGGCTTTCTTCTCCGCCAATCCAGTAATAAACCTCTTTAGAAGGGGATATATACTTTTTAATTTCTTCTTTATACGCTCCTCTACCCTGACGGGTTAGCATGAATCCTTTTATCTTGTCTTCAGGTAAGTTTGGAAAAGATACATTTAAGAAAACCTTATCAGGAAGTCCTTTTTTCAATATCTGTCTGACTATTTTCAATGCCAGTTTTGCCATTGTTTTGAAATCCGGATTTTTTGCCGAAGCCGGAGAAAAAGCTACCGAAGGAATACCAAGAAGGGTTCCTTCCCTTGCTGCTCCAACTGTCCCGGAATAAAAGATATCATTACCAAGATTAGGACCTGTATTTATTCCAGAAATCAAAATATCCGGTTTTTTACCTTCCAGAACAACATAATAACCAAGGTGGACGCAATCGGCAGGAGTTCCATCAACTATGTAATAAAAATTTTCTTCTAATTTTTCAATTTTTAATGGTCTTGTAAATGTTAAAGAGTGGCTTGTTCCTGACATATTTCTATCAGGTGTAACAGTAACAACTTCAAAATTATTATTTAAAAGTTCCTCTCTTATTGCCTGTAAACCTTTTGAATGGTAGCCATCATCATTTACCAATAAAACTTTATATTTTTCCAATTTTACTTCCTTTAACCTTTTTGCAAATATTATACAGTCTAAAATTCATAAAAGAATATCTATAAATAGGAAATATATTTTTGTATGTGGTAAACTTGATTAAAAACATTAGTTAACGAGGTAAAGGATGAATAATATAGAAAATTTTATAAATGGTCTTGCAGAAAGAGTTCTAAACGGGGAAAAACTCACCAAAGAAGAAGGACTAAAAATATTAAATATTCCTGATGAATATTTAGACCTTTTAATAAAAGAAGCTTCAAAAGTAAGGGAAACTGTTTTCCAAAATGAAGTAGAATTCTGCTCCTTAATAAATGCAAAAAATGGTGCCTGCACAGAAGATTGTTCTTTTTGTGCCCAGTCTTCAAAATATCCTACTCCAATAAATGCCTATCCCCTCGTGCCTAAAGAAGAACTGATAGAAGGTGCACAGAAAGCTGTATCAATCAAAGCAAACAGATATTGCATAGTTACAAGCGGAAGAAGAGCAACAAAAGAAGAAGTTGAAAAAATAGCCGAAGCAGTTAGAGAGATAAAAGAAAATTTACCTGTTAAAGTATGTGTATCAATCGGAAGTGTTGATGAAGAAGACCTGAGGCTCCTAAAAGAAGCTGGGGTTGAAAGAGTTAATCATAATCTGGAAACCTCTGAACAATTTTTCCCAAATATTGTAACTACACATCCATGGAAAGAAAGATATGAAACTATCAAAAAAATCCAGAAAGTGGGGCTTTCAACCTGCACAGGTGGAATATTTGGAATAGGGGAAAGTGATGAGGATATAGTTAACCTTGCTATGACATATAGAGAACTTAATGTAGACTCAATTCCTCTGAACTTTCTGATCCCTATTCCCGGAACACCACTTGAGAACAATAAGCAACTAACCCCTGAAAAATGCATAAAAATAATAGCCCTTTTCAAATTCTTTAACCCTCAATCTGAAATAAGGCTGTGCGGTGGTAGAGAACAAAATCTTAGAGAATATCATGATAAAGCAATGGAAATTGCAAACTGCCTTATGGCAGGTGGCTATTTAACAAGGGCTGGAAGAGCTCCTGGCAAAGATGAAAAAATGATAAAAAGATTAAACAGAAAACTTATAACTCAGGGAGAACTTTTTGGGAAATATAAGCAAAAACCCGTTCAAGCGGAAACATAGACCTATACATAAAATACTGTTCTTTCGGCAGTTTTAAAGGATTAAGATGATACTGTATCAGCTCAATTAATTTCTGGCGTATTTTTGGCCTGTTATAAACAAGTCCATAAGCTACAGGAAAAATCTGGGAATATACATCCGGATAAACTTTATTCGGGTCTATAGGATATTTTTTTTCATCTTCAATCACCCAATAGAAATATCCTGTGGATAAATCATAAAAATTACACCATATACTCTCATTAAAAGATACAGCATGTTTTCTGTAATAAGAAAAATCTGGATGAGATATTTTTCCCAAAGCATAACATGCTGATAATAAACCGCCATAAGCCTCAAGATTATTCATTAAATAATTCTCAGGATGCTGAGGGTCTGATATTGTAAGGCCATTTTGCCCTCTGAGATGAACTATTAAATAGGCCATATGGAGATATTTGCTAATATTATTTCTAAATATAGAAAAGTCTTTTTTCTTCATACAATATAAATTAGTCAGAGTTAAAAATGTTCCTGCATATCCATCGGCAGAATCATAAATATTAAGGGGCTTTTCATTACCATCAAGGGTTATCTCCAAATCATAAACTGTCCCTGAGATTCCATTGCAATCTCCAATATTTACTCTATCAAGATACCAATAGATATATTTTTCAACTTCATTCAGTTGAATTCTATCTTCAAGAAGTAGATAAATTGCTGTAAGGGTGGTTATGTAAGGAATTACATAATTTTCATTTTTTACGTTAGAAAAATATTTCCATATATTCAGTGGAGGACGAAGATTATCGCAATTTACATTCATAATGAAAATTTTTTGTTTTTTTAGTTATTATTATATAATAAAAATACCTATCCTGAACATCGGATAATTTTCCGACACACATTCTTTTTGGAATAGCAATTGGTATTCCTTTTAGACTTTTGGGATTATACACATCAACAGTAAATTTATTCCCGTTTGTTTTAAAGGAAAATTTTGTCTTAACAAATCTCTCAAGGTAATTTTCAAAATAAAGCATAGGTTTTACTATAAGTTTTCCCTGTTTATATTTTTTCTCTGCATAATTAATAAATCTTAAAATTGCTTTAGGGTAATGGGGGATATCATAAGGGTGAGAATATATAAGTCTTATTGTTTTTCTATTTATAACAAAATCAACCATACCCTTTAGCCATTTTTCTACTTTTTGTCTACTATAGCCTTTTACTGACATTTCATAAAAGGAAGCAACGTTTCCAAGGGGAGTTACAGGAAATGCCCAGACTTTTTGAGAAACCATTTTTTTGTTATAGAAAGTTCTGTTAGGAGAAGAGCCAGAATCTCCTGTGTAATAATAACATTTCATCCCAAGTTCTTCTAATATTTTTGTTACTAACGGCTGCGGATGAACACCGTTTGGGGCGGAATATTCTTCTATCTTTTGGTGTGTTACTTTTTCTAAGCATTCGTTATTCATTTTTATATATTTTTTTATTTCTTTATATCCAAATTTACCAAGAGATATATTCCTTGCAAACCAGTTATGTGCCCATCCTCCATGGGAACCTGTAATTCCATATTTACTTATTATTAGAGCGAATTTTTTACCTTTTCCACAAGCATCAAAACCCTCACCATCACCAGGCTTTTCAAGGAAAGGTCCGGCTGTAATGTGATTTGAATATGTTATATCTTTCCTCAAGTATCCCTTTTTCATCATCATAGGAATTGACTTCCAATCAAGATTAGAATCAATATGCCAGTTTATAACAAGCCCTCCTTTTGCATAAGGAACATTTAATAAGTGAGGAATATGAACAATTCTGAACAGATAAAATCTTATAAACGCCCTTAGAAGTAGGTCATCACCTACTGCTTTTAAGTGGCAAAGGGGAAGATTAACAAAAAATGCTGAGCCTTCTCCGTATTTTTTTAATGAAGCACCTATCCCTTGAAATTGAGAGTTATAAACATAAGCAACTTTTTCAATTCTGCTATCTATCTGACGGGTAAGGGCAACTGGATATTTTAGCTTTCCATATTTATATCCGCTTATTGTGCTATCTATAGTTTTTCCCGGTGGAATATCTATATCTTTTAGATAAAATTTGTTTAACTTAAAATATCCAAGGGTATATGCCTTATCTTCTTCTTTAGGATACAAACAATAATTAACGCCAACCAAACTATCAAAAAGCGGTCTATCTCTATAGTGTCCATATATATCTTTAACTCCTGCATCATAAATAACAAAAATATTCCCACCATTTTTTACATATTCTTCGCTCCAGTATCTAACATCATCCGGTAACTGTTGAGCCACTTCATCAGGAAAAATTATTACAGGAAATACCTTTTTGATTTCCTCTGGAGGATAGGTCAAAAGAGAAATAGCACTCATTTTGGAAAATAAAATTCCTTCTTCTTGAAGAACACTTTCGAGGGCGTTAATCGCATATTTTCTCTTGGTTATCTGTTTTGGATTATAAACAATCAAAGCTCTAAATTCCTGTGCAAAAGTTACAGAAAAAAATAAAATAATCCCCAGCAATACGTTTATTTTTTTCATTTTACGCTATCTTCCCATATTTAGTATTTGCCTGAATATATCCGTATATTTTTACATTTTCTCCAAGAGTTACTTTTTCTCCAATGACAGATACTTTTCTATCTGGAGAGCCTACTACAACATTTTCCAGATATATGTTCTTGAATGAAAATATAGTCCCTTCTACTATTACATTTTTTAACCTAATATCCTCATCAGAAAATATATCTCCTTTCACATAAACAGGTTGAGATTTTGTTCCTTCAAGTTCTACTGGATTTTCCCTAAGACTTCCTTCTATAACCAAAGAAAATTCTTTATATTCCTGATCTTTAACTCCATAAGTGGTAACAGGATATCCGTATAACCTTGTGAATACATTATTTTTTCCAAGATGTAAATTACCTTTTGATGAACCGACAACCCCCAGCGAACATCCTGAGCCAACTTTGAGACTTTTTATCGCATCTATCCATCTAACAATAATTACATCATTTTGGATTGTGCAGTTTCCATCACAAGCAACGGCTCTTAAGAAACAATCTTCTTCTATTACCAAATCATAAAGGGCATATATCTCTTTTTTGATTATGGTTCCTTTTTTAATTGTGAAACTTCTATTATTTATTACATAGATATGATTTGGGAAAAGACTAAATGTTAAATTATTAAATTTCCCGTATTTTATATATTCTTTTTTTGATAATTGAACTTCTACGCGGGAATCTTTTGTTATAGCTGAGGCCAGAGTTAATGCTCTTGTTACTTTTTTTCTAAAAGATACAGCAAAATATCTGGGATTTTTTGTGTAATTTAGATCTATATTAAGTCGCTCTTTTCCTGAAGCAAGCACATAACTAAAAGCAAAAGGGAAAACAAACAGGAAGAATATTAAGAAAAAAACAACTTCAATCAACTTGTTACCTCTTCTTCTCTAAATCTCTCTGTTTTATCCCAGTGAACCTCTCTATCTCTTTTTATGAAATCAAGAAAGGCCTGCAAGAAACCCAGAGAGATATAAATTCCGTTGAAAACAAAATTAAACATTAAAAATGGTAATAATCTAACCCTTTTAGTAAGACCATCAATCATAGTTCCTGTAGCTATTTCATAAAATGGAGCAAAGTTTCCAAATCCAGAAAAAAGGAGGAGAACAAGCATTACAAATACAGGAGCAATTATATTTATATCCCCTAAGAAAAATAGAATAAACAGGTCTAACCAGCCAAGTAGTAATAATGCAGGTATTAGATAAACCATTAAAAGCAGAATTCCATCAAATTTTTGGAAAAATGTGAGATATTTTGATTTAAGGACTTTGAAAAAGTATTTAAACATTACTTGATTATGTCCCCTTGACCATCTTTTGACCTGTCTTGCACGGACATCCCAGTCTTCAGGAGCTTCTTCCCAGCATTCTGCTCTGTTTGCATAAACAACTTTATAGCCTGAAGTATACATTCTGTATGTTAACTCTGTATCTTCTGCTAAAACATTCTCATCAAAACCGCCTGTTTCTAATACTATATCCTTTCTAAATCCTCCAACTGTTCCACCATATTGGGGTATCAAATTCAAATTATATCTTGCTTGCTGGTCAACCTGATATCCTCCACATCTTTCTAAATCAAGTAGTTTTGTAAGAAGATTTTTATCTGCATTAATAGGGATAACTCTTCCCATAACTGCTCCCACAATTGGGTCTTTAAAATTAACTGCAAGTTCTTTAATTATCCCTTTTGGTGGCAAATAATCAGCATCAAATATGAGGACAATTTCTCCCTTTGCAATTTTTAATGCATCATTCAAGCCAGCCGGTTTACCCCTTTTTCCTGTATATCTATGTAATGGATGAATAAAACTATATTTCTGTGCAAACTCATCAACTATTTCCTTTGTTTTATCTTCGGAATGGTCGTTTATAGGAATTATTTCATATCTATCCTTAGGATAATCTGCCTCTACCAGCAGTTTCAGTATATTAGGTGCCACTTTCTCTTCATTATGCATCGGAACAAGAACTGAAATAGAAGGCAGTTCATCATCAATTATGTCACCGTAAAATATTCTCTGTTTTCCAAGAAGTCTGTCGTAAGCAAATATAAGATGCCTTATAGCATATAAGGCACACAGACCGGCTACAGCAAGTATATAACCTTTAAGTATCAAAATAATTATTCCACCCATCGCCACTCATCAACCTTTTTAAGTAAAGAAGCTGTTACAAAACTTACAAAAAATCCATAAAGCATTACAGCATATATATAGTCAACAATGATGCCAAAACCTAAAAAGAGCACAGGCATAAATATATATGTATATTCCTTAAGGACTATGATTATTAATAAATATCTTAGAAATCCCAGCACTATTACAGATAGGCTTATCAATACATAAACAACTATTTTTAAGAAAAAGTTGGCGGGAATAGGTGCAATCAACAAACCAAAAATAAACATAAGAACAGCCCAATTTACAACAGATGTGCTAATGTATAAATATGAAAAACTGGATAAACTATAGGGAAAATACTGAGGGAAAAATATAAAATACAAAGATGAAAGAATATTTATAAATACCAGGACAAAAATTGTCATAGATATATTTTTTAAGTATTTATTTTTATAAAGTATGATTGCAAGTATAAAAGAAACAATTAATGTCACAATAGAAAAACTTTTTGTAGGGTATTTACCGTATGTTTCTATATAGGGAACATCAAAGATTAAAAAATTTTTGTGATTAATATCAAATACTGCAGACACATAAAGTGTATCTAAAAACTGTTTACAAAATTCTATGCCTTTTTCCAGTATAAGAGGAAAAAATGTAAATACCGCTATAAAAACAAGAAAAATAGCTACAAAACTTCCTATTAATTCAAAGGTATCAAGCTTAATTATTCTATATGCCCTATGGGGTAATATTTTTTCCTTGAGGTTATCTTTTCTATTCATGACTTAAAAATCTATAAAAACTCCTCCGGATATTCTATATTTGTTATATGAATCTTCAAGTCTCATATACTCAAGTTCTCCTATTAGACCAAAAGTATTGTTTAGCCAATGTCTATGACCTATACCAATAATAGTTGAATTTTCTCTTACCTCTTCCGGATTACTGAGATTTGTAGCAAGATAAGCCTGTTTACCCCAAGATACATTTAGATATGTCCATTGGTTTTTTTCTGCTCCATATTCAAGACTAATCAAATACGAAGTTGAACGGACATCTCCCGGTTTACTTATGTTATGGAAATATCTGAATGTGCCTATAAACTTTCCATAATAAATACTTCCCCCTAAGGAAAGAACGATATCTTTATGAACGTCCCAGTATTTTATATATGTTCCGGCTGCTGTTAAAACATACTGTTGCTCAGGACCCAGCTTAAAATTAAATTCATGGTCAAGTCTATATTTTGGTAAATATTCAGAATTTGTCCCAAAAGATATTGAAGAGTATGTATAGAGCCAATCCGTCCAGTCTTTATAGGTACCTAAAACACCTAAAGCTGCACTTCCTTCTATTTTTCTGTCTATGACACTTCCACCTACAAATGGTGTCCATGTTTCACCTTCCTTTCCGTAAAGCATCATATCAATACTGTTCCACTCACCATAATCAGAATACGGGTCAAGTCTTTCATAGTTATACTGAACTTCAAAACTTTTAGGAGAAAGTGCATAAGAGTTTATAGTTACAATACCTAATAAAGCCGTTGAAAAGACTATTTTTTTCATATTATTTCTATGCCCTCCTTTATACGTTCTAAATTCATTTTCTCAGTTAATGGATAATCTTTTATAAATTGTTGAAGTTCATTTTTTTCAAGTAGCTTTCTTATCCTTGATGCTGCTGTTCCATCTCCAAAAAGGTGCTTACCTTTGTTTGAAACTTCATTATAAAATTCTTTATCCTGAACAAGCCTGTTAAAGTAATATTCAATCTTATCCCTGTCACTATCCACAAGAAAACCTGCCCCGGCATCTATCACAACTGACCTTTCTGTAACAGTTCTTAAAACTAACACAGGAACACCTAAACTGGCACTTTCTTCTTGTAACCCTCCACTATCTGTAAGCACCAAAAATGCATTATTAAGCAAATAAATCATAGTAGGATAAGAAACTGGTTTAGTTATATATATATTATCGGGTCTGATTTGCATATGATTAGATACTATTTTTTTGACTTCAGGGTTAGGATGCATAGACCATACAAAAATAAAGTCCGGATACTTTTGGGCTAAATGTTTAATACTCTGACATATTCTAACAAGCGGTTCACCGATATTTTCTCTCCTATGGGAAGTTACAAGAATTAATCTTTTATTTTTTAAAATATCTGATGTAATTCCATATTCTCCAAGTTCCTGAAATACTTGGTTTTCATCTAAAATAGAGCTACCAAGTTTAAGGGCATCAACCACCGTATTACCAACAAGGAAAATTCTATCTGGTCTTATATTCTCCCTGAGCAGATTTTTTTTATCTATTTTTGTTGGAGGAAAATGCAAATCTGCAAGCCTCCCAACCATTTCTCTCATTAACTCTTCCGGGAAAGGAGCAAATTTACTAAAACTGCGAAGGCCTGCCTCCACATGGGCAACAGGTTTTTTGTGAAGAAAACCTACAAAAGCAGCAGTAAAGGTTGTCATTGTGTCTCCCTGAACAATGATAAAATCTGGAGAAACTTCAGAATAAACCCTATCCAGATTTTCAATAAGCATAGACGATAATTGAGGAAGAGTTCTATCCTTTGTTACATAAGCCCTTAAGTCATAATCCACATCAATATGGAAAAAATCTACTATTTGCTGGACAAGATTATGATGTTGTCCTGAATTTATAACTACAGTTTCAAATTTTTCTTTTAACTGTTTAATAACTGGGGCTAATTTTATAGCTTCAGGCCTCGTTCCAAAAACAACAGCTATTTTCATACTTCCCCCGCATACTTAGTAAGTATATACAAACATCTTAATATTAGCATAAATAGTTATAGGTTACTAAAATTTCTTAGTAGAATTATAATCGGATTTTTTCAAATAAAATTTTATATGCTAAGTTAATGCGAATAAATTATTCGGTTCAATTATTATAGCTTTATTATTTAAATTTCGTCTATTTATTTCTTCTTTAAAATGTTTTAGAGGTGCCTCCACCTGAACAAATTTAGGAATTGTATGAAAAGTCCCATAATGAATTGGGACTATAAAGTGAGCTTTAAGGTCTAAAAATGCCTTTACCGCTTCAGAAGGATTCATATGAACTTTATGCAAAATAAGAGTAGGTTCATAACCACCTATCGGGAGGAAAGCTATGTCAATTTTGAATTTTTTCCCATATTCTTTGAATCCTTCAAAATAAGCTGTATCTCCCCCAAAATAAAAGGTTTTATCCTCAATAGTTATCAAATAACTGGTAACTTCTGTATTTGGGAATAAGATTGAACGGCCTTTGTTATGTTTTACAGGTAAAGAGGTTATCTGTATTCCCTCTTTTTGTATGGTTTCAAAATGTTTTAGTTCTATGATTTCTTTGAAATGAATTCTTCCAAGCACAGGTTTTGTGTTTTCGGGAATAATCACGATACTTTCCCTGTCTAATCTCCTTAAAGTCCTCATATCAAGATGGTCATAATGGGCATGGGATATCAGGATAATATCTACTTGAGGCACAAGGTCAGGTCTCAAAGCTGGTTTTTGCCTTTTAATTCCAAATATATGGGGGCTTAAAAATGGGTCAGTCAGAATTTTTTTACCTTTATAAGAGATTAAAAATGTAGAATGCCCTAAATTTGCAATAAAATCTCTGTTTTCTTTTATTGCTGCAGTTATTTTCTGGTATATCTCTGAACTTTCATCAAGCATATATTCCTTATATAGCCTATAATCCTTTACTTTTTGCTTCCTGCCAGTAATGTTCCATATCATTTAGCGGCATCTCCTTTAGGTCAATATTTTTTTCTTTTGCTTTCTTCTCAATATAATTAAATCTTCTTATACTTCTATCTGTCGCTTCGTGTAATGCTTCTTCAGGGTCTATTCCATAAGCCCTAGCCAGATTTGTTATTGTAAGCAGTAAATCTCCAAGTTCATGTTTTATCTCTTCTGGATTTTTGGCTTCTTTCAGTTCATTAAATTCCTCTTCAACTTTTTCCATAACTTCTTGAGGGTTTTGCCAATCAAAACCTACTTTTGACATTCTTTTTTGAACTTTTACCGCTCTCATAAGGGCAGGCATACGTGCAGGAATTCCTTCAAGAATGGATTCTCTTTTTTTCTCTTTCTGTTTAATTAGTTCCCATTTTTTGAGATGGTCTTCACCCTCTAAATCTTCATATTTCTGGTCTCCAAACACATGGGGATGTCTTCTTATAAGCTTATCAATCAATGCGTTTATAACATCATTTATATCAAATTTGCCTTCGTCCTTTTTTATCTGTGCATGGAAAACCACCTGTAAAAGCAGGTCTCCAAGCTCTTCAATCATAGCGTCTGTATCATTTTTTTCTATAGCTTCAAATAGTTCATAAGCCTCTTCTATAAGGTTGTTTTTTATAGATTGACTTGTTTGCTCCCTATCCCATGGGCATTCTTTTCTGAGTCTCGCCATTATATCAACAAGTCTCTGGAAATTTTTTCCTTCTTCTCTACACTCCATAAACAGCCTCCCTCAGTGTTAGAATATTTAAGCAATATAATATATGCCTGAGGAGAAAAAAATGAAAAATGTTATAGAAGTTAATCATCCTCTTTCAAAAAATCTGGTAACAAGGCTTAGGGATATTAACACAAAACCGTATAATTTCCGTGAGTTTATATCAGAAATTGCCAGAATTTTGTTATTTGAGGCATTAAAAAATGAACCTCTGGTAGAAAAAGAAATAGATATATGGATTGGAAAGGATAAATTTCCTGTGCTTCAGGAGGAAAAATATGTATTTATTCCTATTTTAAGGGCAGGTCTTCCTATGCTGGACGGGATTTTAAAGGTAATGCCCGAGGCTGTTTCAGGATTTCTGGCGATAAAAAGAAACGAGGAAACACTTGAAAGTGTTCTTTATTATGATCGTGTTCCTCAGCTTGATGGGAAAACAGCAATAATACTTGATCCTATGGTTGCTACAGGGGGTTCACTGGATTATGCAATAAAGGTAGTTAAAGAAAAAAATCCAGAAAAAATAATTTCCCTTAATATCATTGGTGCTCCTGAAGGATTACGAAGGGTATCACAAAACCATCCGGATGTAACTATTTACATAGCCCAGATAGATGAAAAACTAAATGATAAAGGATACATAATTCCTGGTCTTGGAGATGCTGGGGACAGGGCGTATAACACTTAAGCCATGCATATAAAGGATATTATCACAGGATTTATCTTTGGAGTTTCTGCAGGTTTATCTCCTGGACCTTTAATGGCTTTGTTAATATCAGAAACATTGCAGGGACATAGAAAAAATGGCATTCTTGTTTCTATTTCTCCAATCATAACAGATATTCCGATTTTGCTAATTTCCCTTTTTATTCTGGACAAAATCAGTGAAGTGAAGCACCTGATTTCTGTTGTATATTTTCTGGGGACTTTAATACTTTTTTATTTTGGATATAAAAACTTAAAGATAAAACATTTTCAGCTTGATACTGATTTAACCGGCTCTCTGAAAAAAGGTGTTCTTTTAAATATCTTAAACCCATACACCTATTTATTCTGGTTTTTTATTGGTGCTCCTTATGTGAGGGAAGCAGGTTTTATTGGGGGTGTTTTGTTCACGGTATTTTTCTTTATAGGGATTACCGGAAGTATGATGATAATTGTTGTTTTCACAGAAAAATTAAAAAAGTTTATAGAGAGCAGGTATTATATCTACCTGCTCCGTTTTATTGGCGTTCTGTTTATAGCTCTGGGAATTATGCTACTTAAAGATGGTCTATCTAAAATTTAATTACTGACCTGCTTGGCCACCTTGTGAACCAATTCTTTTACTTCTTTCCATTGCCTGTTGTGATAGGTATTCCAGACCGAATTTTTTAAGGTTTTCATATTCTATATTGAAGGTATCATAATGCCTTTCTTCATCCATTATTACTGATTCAAAAATCTGTTTTGTTCCTGCATCCCTGTTGTTAGAGGCTTCTACTGCAAATTCGTTATACATATCTACCGCTTCTTCTTCGGCATTCATAGCCCATTTAAGCATTTCTTCTGGGTCTCTGATATGTTCCACATTTTTTGCAGGTTTCATCTCTATCTCTCCACCAAGGAAAAGAATTCTTTCTGCAAATCTTTCTGTGTGAAGCATTTCATCAATAGCTGTTCTTTTGAATATTGCTGCCAGCAAATCATAACCAAGGTCATCTAATACAAAATGAAAATACATATATTGGTGAATTGCCGTTAATTCTTCGGCTATAGCCTTGTTTAATAATTCAATAGATTTTTCCCTGTTCATAGGACAATCCTCCTGCTTTTCTAATAACGATAATGATTATTGATTAGAAAGTCAATAGGAAATTTTTGGTTTCAGAAATTGTAAAGGGATTTAGGAATTATTATTTTTGTCTTTTAGTTTTTTATCAATAATATCAAGTAGATTAATACTTGGAAGAAGTCTATCTTCAGGACGAAGGTAAGAACATTTTTGAAATATTAAACCTCTAAGAAAACCGTAAATAATTGATAATCCGTTATAAAGCAAAAGCTGTGCTTTCTTCTCAGGAGGCAATCCCTCTTCAAACTCAAAAATTGCCAGAACTTCTGTGTCAACTTTTAGTCTTACTTTTCTATTTCTATTGTTTACTTTAAGATAAAAAATCAGCCCTTCATATTCCTTTTCATCTATATTAACTTTTACAGGTTCAAAGTCTATATCTATATTAAATTTTTTCTCACCTTTTATATTTTCATCAAGATTTAGCCTTATAATCTGTATATCCTTAAGCTGCAATGGAGAAAGTTTTGCTTTCATCTTCTTTTCCTTTTTTGACTAGTTTTAGAAGTTCTTTGTTAGGTGCCACCCTGTATTCTTCTTTTTCCCTATCAATTATTTTTATGCCAGCATCAACCTCTAATGCTGACAAAATTTTGGCTACAGTTTTAAGGGATATGTTTTGTCCGCTGAAAATCTTGGTAATGTATGCAGGAGATACTCCCATTTTTTCTGCAAGCTGTTTTTTGTTCAGACCTTTATCAAGCATAAGTTGTTTAAGGTAATATGAAAGGTCAAGCATTAAACCGTGGTATATAGCTTCTTCATCGTATTTATATTCCTCTAACCAAGCTTTCAAACTCATTTTTTACCTCCTGTGCAATTTCGCAAGCTCTTTCAATATCAGCTCGCTTTTGTTTTGACATATTCTTCTGAACTTTCCAAAAATGGAGAATTAAAATATTATTTCCTTGCTTATAGCATGCCAGTCTATAAGGTTTAACTTTTAGTTCAAATAAATTCTCACATCCTTTTATGCTTTCCCAAAGTTCAGGTTTATTAGGTATCCTTTCTGCCAATCTTCCAATGCTAATTTTTATCTTCTTAACTGCTGTTTTGTCTTTCAACCTATCAATATCTCTTTTTACTGTATCCAGGATATACAGCCTGAAAACTTTCTCATCGGTAATAAGTAAAATTTCAGCCATTATTTAACCTATAAGTTAAATTTATTGTAAATTAATTTTTGTGCAATGGCAAGTTAAATTTATACCTTTTTAAACAACTCATTTAAGATATTTAAAAATTCCTCTTCAAATATATCTGAAAAGTTTTTATTATCTTCTATCAAATATTTTCTTAATTTGATAACCGATTCAAAAGTAAATTTTCTATCTTCTAAAATATTTTTATATTCTTCTTTAAACATATCTTCTATTTCACCAGATAGTATAAAAATATTAGCCTTTTTCTTTAATTCCTTGATAGCCCCAATTATAAAGGCTTTATATTTGTCTTTATTTTTATCATTAATACTATCTATATCTTTAAGCTTCTTTGCTTCTTTCTTAAAATTTATGAAATTTTCTTCATTTAAATGAACATTTATCAGTTTTTCCAAATATTTATATTTAGAATTCAGCTTATTTTTTAAATATTCTCTTAACTTCTCGTTTCCTAAAAGTCCTCTTAACAAGTAATCAAAATCAGCTAAGATAAAAAACTCTATTCCTAGATTTTTACAAATGTTCACAAAATTTATAAAATCCTTTTTGCCTATTGCAGATATTACACTTATATTTTTTTCATCTAACATAGAACCTTCCTTAAGATTGTCATAAAATTTAATAATATATTTCTCATAGCCTTCAGTTAAAATTACTTTTTTAGCAAAAAATAATTCAGTATTTTCTTCCCTAATCAAAAGATTTTTAAAATCTTCATTTATTTCTACATATCTCGCTTGTGTTCCATTTTCTTCATCTTTCCAAACTCTGAAAATTCTTGGATTATGAATGTTTTCATCTTTAACGAAAACAGGATTATGAGTTGTCAGTATAACCTGATGTTCAATATTGTTTTCATTATCATTTATAAAATAATTTATTTTTTTGTTTATAACTCTACAGGCATGGGGATGAAGATAAATCTCAGGTTCCTCTAAACACAGCAAAGAATTTGAAACTGCATTTTTTCTTACAAAATATGTAAATAAGCTTATTACTATCGCACTTTGAATACCTGCTCCTTTTTCGTTTATAGGGGCAGTAAATCCATCATCAACATATATTTTTATATTTTTACTGATATCTATTTCATCATCCATAAAAGAAAAAATTAATTTTGCTCCATCAAATCCAGAAACTAAAGATGTCTTCTCTATTTCATTTTTTAGCTCCTCAAAAATTTTGTTAGCATTTTCCTTTATTATTCTTCTTGCATTTTCTAATTCTTTAAAAGGATTTTCTGTTTCTTGAATATCCTCTTTTTTTTCTTTTATAAGATTTTTAATCAGTTTCCCATACCAGTTCCAATTGGTTGGCTTTAATTGATATTCTGGGTCTCTAAATGGAGGAATTATTGCACTGATTAGAATTTCATTCCTAATAAAAGCCCTATTACACAAATACCACTTTTCTTTTTCTTTCTCTTTCTCTTTTTTTACTAAAATTAATCTAAAATCTTTTTCAATTTCGTTATTTTCGTTTCTTTTTGCTCTAAAAATATAAATAAATCTATCAATCGATTCCAAAAAAGTTTTTAAATTATCTAATTCATTATCATTTATATTCTTGAATTTAATATATTTCTTTGTTCCTTCCTCTATATCGTCAATATTAGATGCCCAGCTTAAAGAATTTCCCTCAAAATCTATACCAAAAGCTTCTTCTATAAAATCTTCAAAACTGTAATTCTCATAATAATCTTTTAAACTATTTTTTAAAGTTATACTGCTTCCTGAAGAAGTATTTTTTAGAATTTCAAAATTTAATCTTGAGCTTTCTTTTTTAGAAATTTCTCCAATAATAAACAATTCATTCTCTTGTCCATTAAAAAAATCTCTCTCTGAGATATTTTCATATTTTTTATAATCGGGTGTTTGTTCTCCAAGAATAATATTAAGAGCTTTTATTATATTACTCTTACCAGCATTGTTATGTCCTATAATTACATTTTTTGTTGGAGAAAATTCCAAATCCAAAAACTTTATGCTTCTGTAATTAGAAATTATAAGTCTGGATAGATACATTTCCTCCTAACCCTCCTAAACCTCTAAAATAAATCTTAAATTTTTATGTTCTTCTTTATTTGTTTTATGAAAACAGATTTTAAAAATATTTTAAGTTATTTTGCTATATTTTTCATTTATACTCTTACCCTTTCCTGTAGATATTTCTTCAAAAATCTTCCTGTGTGGGAGTTTGGGTTGTTTGCGACTTGTTCCGGCGTTCCTATGGCTACAATTTGGCCGCCTCTTTCTCCACCTTCAGGTCCCAAATCTATTATCCAGTCTGCATTTTTTATAACATCAAGATTATGTTCTATTACTACAACGGTATTCCCTTTTTCCACCAGTTTGTTTAAAACTCTTATCAGTTTTTCAACATCGTGGGAATGTAGTCCTGTTGTAGGCTCATCAAGAAGGTAAAGGGTTCTTCCTGTGTCTCTTTTTGAAAGCTCTCTTGTCAGTTTTATCCTCTGAGCCTCTCCACCAGACAGGGTTGTCGCAGGCTGCCCAAGTTTTATGTAGTCAAGACCAACATCATATAAAACCTGTAGTTTGTTTCTGATTGAAGGGACATTCTGGAAAAACTCAAGGGCTTCTGCAACAGTCATATCAAGAACATCCGCTATATTTTTTCCTTTGTATTCAACGGCAAGGGTTTCTTTGTTGTATCTTTTTCCCTGACATACCTCACAGGTCACATAAACATCAGGTAAGAAATGCATTTCTATTTTTACAACGCCGTCCCCTTTGCATGCTTCACATCTACCACCTTTTACATTGAAAGAAAACCTTCCCGGTGTGTATCCCCTTATCTTTGCTTCCGGTGTTGCAGCAAAAAGGGCTCTTATATTGTCAAAAACTTTTGTATATGTAGCAGGGTTTGAACGGGGTGTTCTGCCTATTGGGGATTGGTCAACATTTATAACCTTGTCTATGTGCTCCCAGCCTTCTATTTTTTCATGTTTTCCTACATATTCATTCCTGTGGTGAAATCTGTTTTTAGCAGCCTGCCAGAGGATATCGTAAATAAGAGTAGATTTTCCGCTACCTGAGACTCCTGTAATGGCAACAAATAGTCCAAGGGGTATTTCTACATCTATATTTTTCAGGTTGTGCTCTGATGCTCCTCTGATGACAAGCTTTTTATCTGGGTCTGGAGTTCTTCTTTTTTCTGGAACTGGAATAGTCAGTTTTCCGCTTAGATACTTACCTGTCAAGGAATTTTCATTTTCCATTATTTCTTGCGGTGTTCCCATTGCTACCACTTCACCACCATAAACACCGCTACCGGGACCCATATCAATTATAATATCTGCTTCTTCTATTGTTTCCGGGTCGTGTTCTACAACTATTACCGTGTTATCTAAATCCCTTAGCTCTTTAAGTGTATTTATCAGCTTTGCTGTATCCCTTGGATGAAGTCCAATAGATGGCTCATCAAGAACATACAAAACACCGCTTAGTTTTGAACCTATCTGGGTTGCAAGTCTTATTCTTTGTGCTTCTCCTCCTGAAAGGGTTGTTGCTGAACGCTCAAGGGTTAGATAATCAAGCCCTACGTTTAGTAAAAAGCTTAGTCTTTCTTTGATTTCCTTTATGATTTTTTCTGCGATTATCCTGTCTTTCTGGGACATTGGAGAGTTTTCAAACTCTGTGAAGAAATCGTAAGCCTGCTGTATATTCATTCTTACAACATCCCAGATAGATTTTCCGTTTATAAGAACATAAAGGGCTTCTCTCCTCAGTCTTGCCCCGTGGCAGACTGGACAGGTAACCTCTCTGATATATTTTTCAAGCTCTTCCCTCTGCTTTTCGTTATCTATTTCAAGGTATTTTCTTTCAAGATGTGGAATTATCTCAAGTAGAAGATCTTCTTTTACCTCTTCTGGAAGGTCTTTGAATTTTGTGTATTTGTTTATCCCGTGGTAGTAGAGAATATCAAAAATCATTCCTTTTATATATTTGAAATAAAAACTGTCTGTTATCCTGAAAGCCTCTATTACTGACCTGTTATAATCAACGAGAGCATCAACATCTATTTTGTGAATAACTCCTAAGCCTTTACATTCCGGGCAGGCTCCATAAGGACTGTTAAAAGAAAAAAGCCTTGGAGAAAGCTCAGCAATAGAAAATCCATGCTCAGGACAGGCAAATTTTTCACTAAAAATATAATCCTTTCCTTCAGACAGATTGTTTATAACGACAAGTCCATCCCCAAGCTTCAAAGCTTGTTCTATGCTATCAACGAGTCTTGTTCTTATGCCTTCTTTGAGGACTATCCTGTCAACTACTACCTCTATTGTGTGCTTTTTGTTTTTTTCAAGCTTTGGAACATCTTCAACCATATATATTTCCCCATCAACTCTAACACGGGGATATCCCATCCTGTTTATTTTTTCAAAGATATCCTTATACTCTCCTTTTTTGCCTCTTATTATTGGGGCTAATATCTGCAGTTTTGTTCCTTCTGGAAATTTTAGAATTTGGTCTGCTATCTCTTCTGGAGACTGGGATGCAATAAGATTATTACATTCAGGGCAGTGGGGCTTTCCTACCCTTGCAAACAAAAGTCTAAGATAATCATAAATCTCCGTTACTGTTCCAACAGTTGAACGGGGGTTTTTTGAGGTTGTTTTCTGGTCTATGGCTATTGCAGGGGATAGTCCGTCTATGCTGTCAACATCAGGTTTTTCCATAAGACCAAGGAATTGTCTTGCATATGCAGACAAACTTTCAACATATCTTCTTTGCCCTTCTGCGTATATGGTATCAAAAGCCAGAGATGATTTTCCTGACCCTGATGGTCCTGTTATTACAATCAGCTTATTTTTAGGTATCTCAAGGTCTATATTCTTAAGATTATGCTGTCTTGCCCCGTGTATAACAATTTTATCCATGCTCCACCTCTAAAGGAAAGGTAATAAATCTATATAATACAATGAGTTAAAAAATTTGTGCCAGAGGTGGAGCATTTCAAGAGTTTAAAATCCATATCCTCCTTTATACATAATCCAGCCTATTAAAAATATTGTAAAAAGCTGAAGAAGGATAATGGCAATAAGTGTTGGGAAGTTTGATGATTGGGAATACTCCTCAAGGTGTTCAATTTTTAGTGCTTCATCCTGAATTTGTTGGAGTTTTGCTTTGATTTCTTCCAGTTCTTTTTTGATTTCTTTTAATTCTTCCATTCCCATAGCCCTCCTGCAAGTTAATAAACACTAACTTTTATAAGTTATGTCAGGAGGGCTAAAAATCAAGTTTATTTTCTTTTATAAATTCCCATATAAACAGCTTTAGAAAGGATATGTCCCTGTATGGCCTTTAAAACCTGGGATTTTGCGGCTTTAGGAGGAAGATTTACAGATTTCAGGTCAGTTGCATAAAGTTTTATAAAATATCTGTGAGGTTTCCCTGGAGGTGGACATGGACCTCCATATCCTATTCTGCCAAAATCATTAATTCCTTGTTTTATACCATCAACAACAGGTTTTTTAGGAAAGTTTTCAGGTAATTTGTTTACACTTGCAGGAATATCATAAACAACCCAATGAGTAAACGTGCCAAATGGTGCATCAGGGTCATCCATGATTAAAACAAAGCTTTTGGTGTTAGCCGGAGGATGAGCCCATATAATTTCAGGGGAGATATCCTTTCCATCACAGGTGTAAACAATAGGAATAGGCTTACCATAATCAAATGCAGGAGACCGAACAGAAAAATCATTTCCGTAAGACAGACTAAATATTAAAAGAGTCAAAAATACTAAAAATCTAAACATGGCAATCCCCCTCCGGCGTTTTTAAATTGCTTTAGAAAATCTTTTTTCCTTTTTAGCCTTTGTATAAATATCAAATGTAACTGCAATATTTCTGATAAGCAATCTTCCTGCAGGGGTTACATCAATTCTGTCTGGATATATTTTTATAAGACCGTCTTTTTCAAGTTCTTTAAGTTCTTCCATCTCAGATGCAAAGTAGGTATCAAAATCAATTCCATATTTTTCCTCAATCTCCCCTTTGTAAAGCTGGAAGTGGGACATAAGCCTCATTATCACATCTCTACGGATAATATCATCCTGATTTAAAATAACTCCCCTTTCTATTGGAAGTTTTCCTTCATCTATCATTCCATAGTAGTCTTTAAGTTTTTTGTGGTTCTGAGCATAGGCATCATAAAGCATGCTGATAGATGTAGCCCCAAATCCTATAAGCTCAGCTTCTGCATGGGTTGTATATCCCTGAAAGTTTCTGTGGAGTGTTCTTTCCCTTTGAGCTACAGCAAGCTCGTCATCAGGTTTAGCAAAATGATCCATACCGATGAACAAATATCCTGCGTTGGTTAGCTTTTCAATTGTCATTTTGAGGATATCCAGTTTCTCCTGTGGAGGTGGAAGTGCTGACTCATCTATCATTCTTTGAAGTCTTTTCAACCATGGCACATGGGCATAATTAAAGTTTGCTATTCTATCTGGATTGAGTTTTATAACTTTGTCAATGGTTTCTGAGAATGTTTCAAGTGTTTGATAAGGAAGTCCATATATCAGGTCTATATTTACACTCTCAAAACCTGCTTCTCTAATCCAAGACATAACATTAAAAATCATTTCTTCTGGCTGAATTCTGTTTACAGCTTCCTGAACCTTAGGATTAAAATCCTGAATACCGAAGCTCACCCTGTTAAATCCTATTTCCCTCAGTAAAAATATTCTGTCTCTGCTTACATGCCTTGGGTCTATTTCTATAGAGATTTCTGCATTTTCATCAAAATCAAATCTTTTTTTGATTTCATTCATTAATTGAACCGTTTGGTCATCTTCCAGATAGTTAGGAGTTCCACCTCCCCAGTGAAGCTGAACAACTTTTCTGGATTTATCAAGGAGTGAACCCATTATATCCATCTCTTTGTAAACATGCTCCAGATAAGGCTCTACAACTTCTTTTCTTCTGGTAATAATCACATTACAACCGCAAAAATGACATGCTGACTCACAGAAAGGGATATGAAAATATAAAGATAACGGGGTTTTTCGTTCATTGGATTGAATAACCTTTTCCCGCCATTCTTCCTCTGTTAGTTCAGGAGAAAACTCTTGTGCCGTTGGATAACTTGTATATCTTGGAGCCGGTTTTGCATATTTTAAAATAAGGTCTAAGTCAAATTTAACATCTTGGGGATGAAACTTCATTGTTCTGACCTCAAATTTAGTTAAGGAAATTATACTATACATAAATATAGATAGGTGCCATGCTATATCAAATGTTATTTGTCAGGATTTAGCGCAATGTTTATAAATAAAGACTCCAAAATAAAAGTTATAATGAAAGTAAGGCAGCCTCTTAAAAATTAATAATTAAGTAAATCTAAATAAAATCTCCCCCATGTAAAGTTAGTAAGCATTAACTCACTTTTCTATGATAACTATCATATACAGTTAATAGTTATCAGTTCAAATTAGTTAGTATTAACTAACACTATCAGGAGGGTTTACAAGATGGACTTGCTGACATTATCCCGTTTTCAATTCGGGATGACAGCCTTTTATCACTTCCTTTTTGTTCCGCTCACTCTGGGACTTGCCTTTATGATTGCCATTCTCAAAACGCTCTATCTGAAAAACAAAAATAAAAAGTATGACCAGCTGGCAATGTTTCTGATGAAACTGTTTGCCATTAACTTTGCTGTTGGAGTGGCAACAGGTCTTACAATGGAGTTTGAGTTCGGAACAAACTGGTTCCAGTATTCAAAATTTGTAGGTGATATATTTGGTGCTCCACTTGCCCTGGAAGGATTAATGGCATTCTTCCTTGAATCTACATTTATTGGCTTATTCCTGTTTGGTAAAGACAGGATATCTGATAAGATGCACACATTTGCCGCATGGATGGTAGCTCTGGGTAGCACACTTTCTGCACTCTGGATTTTAATTGCAAACTCATGGATGCAAACCCCTGCAGGATACAAAATAGTTGAAAGTCCTCAGGGTATTAAAGCTGTTTTAACTAACTTCTGGGAAGCTGTTGTAAACCATTCAACACTTATCAGATTTCTCCACTGTGTAGATGCCGGATATATTGTTGGTGGATTTTTTGTAATGGGTGTTATGGCTTATTATCTGCTTAAAAATAGACATGTTGAACTGGCAAAAATAGGTCTCAAGTTTGCCCTGATATTTACAGCTATTGTTTCTGTTATTCAAATAGTATTCGGTGATTTACATGGATATGAAGTAACCCAGTATCAGCCTTTAAAAATGGCTATGATGGAGGGTAAATGGCACTCAGAAAAAGGTGCATCCCTTGACTTGATTGGTGTTGTTGATGATGAAAAGCATGAAACAAAGGTAATTATTAAAATTCCTTATCTTCTTAGTATCCTTTCTTATCATGACCCCCATGCAGAGTTTAAAGGAATATTTGATTTAGTTAAGGAATATCAGGAAATAGCTAAAAAATCTCAGGAAAAAGTAAAAACTCTAAAAGAAAAGCTGTCTCAGCTAAAGGCTTCAAACGCTCCTAAAGAAGAAATAGAAAAAGTCAAATCTGAACTTGCTTTAGCTAAAGCAAATGCCAAAGCATACAATATCACCCTTGATGATTTACCATCTGTATCTATGGTGTTTACAACATTTCATATAATGGTTTATCTAGGATTCTTCTTTGCAGCGATTACACTCTGGGGACTGTTCCTGCTTAAAAGAGGAACAATTTACACAAACAAGGCTTTCTTATGGACAGTTCTACTATCTATACCCCTGCCATTTATAGCTACAAACTTCGGTTGGATTGCTGCTGAAGTTGGAAGACAACCATGGCTTGTTCAAGGTGTAATGCTTACAAAGGATGGTGTTTCATTCCATCCAACAGGAAATGTCCTATTTTCAGTAATATTCTTTATGGTGATATACACACTAATCTATATTGTATTTCTGTATGCAATGATTAAAGCGATTAAAAAAGGACCTCAGGAAGAAACTGTTGAACCAACCTCTCCTTCACAATCTCCTGCTACTGTAACAGCATTTTCTAAAACAAAAATGTAAGGAGGGATAAAAAATGCCTGTGGAAATGTTTACAACACTTGAGGGAATATGGTTCCTGCTTGCAGGTGTGTTCCTTGTTGGATATGCATTAACAGATGGATTTGACCTCGGAACAGGAATATTAACAATATTCACCAAAAAAGATGAAAATAGACAAATCTTATACAATGCCGTTGCTCCTGTATGGGATGGAAATGAAGTATGGCTTATAGCCGGGGGTGGAATGCTGTTTGCAGCATTCCCTGTTGTTTATGCTGCTTCTTTTAGTGGATTTTATCTGGCTATTTTGATTGTTCTGTGGGCTTTAATCGGAAGGGCTATAGCCTTTGAATACAGAAACAAAAAAGACAGCCCTGTATGGAAAAACACATGGGACTGGATTTACTGGATAGGTAATTTTGTTCCTGCACTACTTTTCGGTGTTGCTGTTGGAAATGCAGTTATCGGTGTTCCCATTGACCAGCAGGGAGTTTATCATGGTTCGTTTTTTACACTTCTTAGACCTGCACCGCTACTTATGGGTGTAGTTGGTGTGTTTATGTTCCTTATGCATGGAATGGCTTACCTGCTTAGAAAAACAGAAGGAGAAGTGTTTAATCTTGCAAGGAAATTTGCATATATCAGCTTTTTTGGATACATTGGCACACTTATAGTCACAGATTTTCTACTGGTTATCACTGCACCTTATCTTTACTCTAACTACTTCAAATATCCTTTATTCTGGATAGCACCTGCTATGATTGTTATCGGACTTATTCTTTATCTGAAGTATCTCTCAGGCGGGCAGTATAACAAAGTTATCTATGGTTCCACTCTGACAACAATTGGAACAGTTTTGACAATAGCCTTTGCATCTTACCCTGTGCTTATGAGGTCAACAATAAATCCTGAATATAACCTGACAATCTGGAATTCTGCCTCATCCCATATAACACTTACTGTAATGCTGGTATCAACCCTTATATTTATGCCTATTGTGATTTTTTACACAGTGTATGTTTACAGAGTATTCAAAGGAAAAGTATCAGCAGAAGGCGGATACCATTAAAAGCCCGCCTCCATCTTGCCCTCCATAGTCCGCCCTTCTTCTCCATAAGGGGCTTTAAGCCCCTTTTTTATTTTTTCAGTGATAAAATAATATTTAATCCTATTTAGACCGGAGGAAGTAAATGGAATACGTCTATTTTGAAGGAAAAATTGTTCCTGAAGATGAAGCAAAAATCAGTATAAAAACAAACTCTCTCCACTACGGAACAGCAATTTTTGAAGGTATCAGGGCATATTATGATAAAGATACAGACAAAATGTGGGGATTGTTCTTTAAAGAACATTACCAGAGGCTTTTCCAGAATATGAAAGTTCTGAATATGGAAATTGAAGAAAACATTGATGACCTTGTAGAGATAACAAAAGAGCTGATACTGATAAATAAAATAAAATCCGATATCTATATCAGACCTCTGGTATACTTTGCTGACCTGAAAATCAGTCCAAAATTAGTAGGATACACTGCAAAAATAGCCATTTATACATATCCACTGGGAGATTATATAGACATAAATGAAGGAATAAAAGCCATCGTTTCCTCATGGACAAGATTAAACGATAATATGATACCTCCAAGACTGAAGGTTGCAGGTGCTTATGTTAATAGTGCCTTTTCCAAAACAGAGGCTATTTTGGCAGGGGCAGATGAAGCGATAGTCCTAAACAAAAATGGTTATGTGTCTGAAGGTTCTGCAGAGAATATATTTATAGTGAGAAATGGAAAACTGATAACTCCCCCAGTATCAGACGATATTCTTGAGGGAATTACCAGAAACGCAATAATTACAATAGCTAAAGACCTTGGATATGAAGTAATAGAAAGACATATAGCCAGAACAGAACTTTATGTGGCCGATGAGGTATTTTTCTGCGGAACAGGTGCACAGGTTTCTCCTGTAGTTGAGATTGATAACAGAAAAATAGGGGATGGAAAACCAGGAAAAATAACAAAAGAGATACAAAATGTTTATTTTGATGCCGTTAGAGGCAAAATCGAAAAATACAGGGATTGGGTGATACCAATAGAGTGAAACAGGATTTATGGAAAACTGTATTTGAAGAAGTAAAAGGAATAGTGCAGGATATTCCTCTAAAGGAGGAAAAGGTAGAGGGGGATTTTTTTGTTATTGAAAAAGCGGTTGTTTTTTCTGAAGGGAAAAAAATAAAAGCCACTCCAATAAGCTACGGATACAACGGAATAAAAACATTTATAGATGAAATCATTTTTATAGACGAACTGGAACCAGATGTAGTATTTAAAGAAGAATTAAAAGGAAAAATACTTTATATACATAAAATTCCAAAACTCAAATATCTACATTTTCTAAAAAAGATATCTCCGGCTGCAGTTATAACAAATACCCCTGTTGATAAACCTATCTATATAAAAGAATTTCCTATTTTATACATACCATCATTTATACAATCAGGTAGTATTAAAATTCAACTTAAAACCAAGAAAAAAAACTTTAAAACAAAGAATTTTTATTTTGATATAGGAGCAGGACCTTACTTTTTCTATATACATTTTCCCTTTGATTCATTTTTTGATAAAGAAGATAGGGTATATTTTAACGCCTCTTTAAAAACAGCTGTAAATCTAATTAAAAAACTGCTGGAAGTAAAATATCCCCGGGGTTATAGAATACGATTTTTATTTACAGATATGAAATTTATGGATTATTACGGACTGAAACAACATCTGAAAAATGAAAATGACATAATTTCTATATTTCATGTTGAAAATACAGGAATGGGTAATGAAAAATTAATTATCAAAAACATAAATTACTTGCTGGACGATTTTCATTACAAAAAAATACACAGATTATCTAAAAAGGGGAATCAGCCTGTTGACGAGGCTAACTTTTACGGATATTCAACAATAGAAGAGATAGACATTCCGGTAGTATGGTTTACTTCTCAACCGGCAGAGGAGCTTTATAACTTGAAAAAAGATTTTCTAAATGAGAAATTAATATTAAACTTTGTTAATAAAGCCTTTTATTTTATAAATAATCTATATAGGGCAAATATATGAACATATACCAAATAATAATAAGGATTTTAATCTCTGGAGGGGTTTTATTATCGCTATATACAGGTGCTTTTGATTATGCAACTGCACTGGCAGTTTTATCAATAATTTACTTTTTTTCTTATATAATTCTTCCAAAAGGTAAAAACTCAAAATATATGTTTCTGATAATAGATACAATTTTTATATCAATAGCTGTTTATCTAACTGGAAATGCTTATTTATCACTTTTTGTAATCCCTCTTTTTTCAGAATTTGTTAAGGATATAAGGGATATAGGATATTTTTTCCTTTTATCTGCTTCACCCGTTATGATTTCTCTGTATGTTTCTGATTTTTCTGAGCTTACTATTGTTCCAATTTTATTTGCAGGATTAGTAGGTATATACGGACTATATAAAACTTTTATTGAAAAAGACAGCCATTACAAAGAACTGAAACAGGAGATGGAAAATCTATATATCAAAAATATATCTTTTCAGGAAAAAATTGAACAGCTAAGCAAAAAAGAACAGCTTTATCAATCATTGAAAAAATTACGGGATAACAGATTTCCCCTTAAGATATGGATTTATGACCTCAATGAGATTATGGGAACCGATGGCGTTATATTTTTTGATTTTACAGAGCATAAGTGTTACAGCACAGGAAAGGTTGAGTGTAATAAAGATATTCTGAAATACATACAGGAACCGGTTCAGAAAATAAGTAGTCAGGAAATCAATGAGGAAAAAGGTTTTCCACATATTACTGCATCATTTATTGATATAAACGGAGAGCCTGTTGGAGCATTAATATTCTTCTCTTCCTTAAAGGATATTAATCTGAGTGATATTGAGTTTATAAGGGAACAGCTAATTCTTTACTTTTTAGAAAACTCAGGAAAGGAGATTTCTAAGGAGGATAGTGGCATAACTTCCGGTGGGAAGGAAAAAGCTGAGGGTGATTGAGTTTTTTGTTTTTCCTTTTATTTTCAGATTTTCAGGGAAAAAAATTGCCTTTCTAAGACCATCTGTTAAGACCTTTATCCCCGCTACTTCTTTTTCAAAATATTCTGGATGAACATTATTCTCCCATAAAGTCTCTTCTATTATTTCCTGTAAAAGCCTATCCTGTGGTTTGTATTCCTGTGCTGTGTATGAAATTTCCAGATTTTTCAGATATTCTATATCATCAACCTCAAGATAAAAGCTAAGTTTCCAGTTATGAATAAAAGGAACCCTTTTATATGGGTATTTTGCTTCAATATATTTTCTGAGATACTCATTCCAAAGATAAGACTGGAAGGCAAAATTAAACATAAGTCTGATATTCTTAGATAGTATTCTGATTGCTTTTTCAGGTGTAAGCCCTCTTTTTAGACCTAAAATCAGATCTTTTTCATACTGTTCCAGATTTCCTTTTAGATCTTTGTAAAGTCTCTCCCAGTTTCCCCAGTTTTTTATATTTCCCTTTATTGAAAAGTATGTTTTCAGGGCTTTTTCATATTTTTCCTCAAGGAGATATTTAAATATAAAATCATTTCTGCCTTTCACACTGCCAAATCTCTGTTCACCAAAGTAGTTTGCACACCCGTATTTTTTGACAATATCAAGATTTTCATAGATTAGTTTTTTGTGATTTTTTGTTAGATTGGTGACTTTTATGGTGAAATTATTTCCTTTATTATCTCCAAGGTTAATAGGATTGTCTATATAACCAATTTTTTTTATACAAAATCCCTGCTGTTTGTAAAAATCCAGTTTATCTGTTTCTACCAGTCTACCTGCCTTGTTCACAAAACATAAGGAGTCCGGAATATTCAGGTCTAAAGGGAAAGACAAATACTGGGTTGTTATAGCAAATTTATCTTTTAAACCTGCAAAGCCTATCTCTGAAGGTTTTATTTTAAAAAGGCCGGATAAAAATCTAACTACCTGTAAGGTGGATAGGTTTATTTTTTTTAGCTGGTATAACTGGTATTTACCTAAAGGGGATAGTTTATAATCAAAGACTTCTTCTACAATAAAATCAGATGGTTTCTGTTTGATATGCTTTTCAAGGTTCATCAGCCTGCATATCTAAGCCTGATTGCAAGCTCATGGAGAGATGGAACAAGGAAGTATTGAAGGAACATTATTATAAATAGAACTATGATAGGAGCTATATCTATTCCGCCGTATACCGTTGGAATTATTTTTCTAATTCTTCTGTAAACCGGCTCAGTGGCATTATAAAGAAATCGAACTATCGGATTATGTGGGTCTGGGTTAACCCATGACAAAAGGGCTGATATAATTACAATCCACATATAAATAGTTAAGGCGATGTCCAGTATTCTGGACACCGCCTCTATGAAATTTGCCAGTATAAACATTGTTATTATTCTTCTTTACCTGGATATTCAACAAATTCAATTATTGCCATTTCGGCATCGTCGCCTCTTCTTCTTTTGTCAAGCTTGTAGATTCTGGTATACCCGCCATTTCTTTCTTTGAAAAGTGGCGCTATCTCTTTAAAGAGTTTAGTTGCCGCTCTTGTATTGTTTCTCAATCTTGAGTTAAGCAATCTTCTTGCGTGAACTGTTTCTTTTTTAGCAAGTGTAACAAGCTTTTCAACAAAAGGTCTCAGGGCTTTTGCCTTAGGAAGAGTTGTTTCAATTCTTCCGTGTTCAATCAATGCTGTAGCAAGGTTTACCATTAACGCTTCTCTGTGTTCCTTTTTTCTATGGAAGCTTTTTGTTTTTACTCTATGTCTCATTTATTCCTACCTCTCTTATTCTTTTTTTGTTGGGGATGGTGCAAGTTCAAGTCCAAGTTCAGCAAGGGCTTCTTTAATTTCTTTAAGGGCTTTTCTTCCTATGCTTTTAGCTTCTTTAAGGTCTTCTTCGGTCATTTTTACAAGGTCTCCGATTGTCTGGATACCAAGCTTTTTCAATGTATTTGTAGCCCTTGAAGATATTTCAAGTTCTTCTATTGCCAGAGAAAGTTTGTCTGCTTCTATTTTTTCTGCAATGCTTTCTGGTTCAGCTCTCTTTACAACTTCAACCTTTCTTGTTGTTGGGTTCAGTAAAAGCTGGAAGTGTTCTATAAGTATATTTGTTGCTTTTGTTAAAGCTTCTTCAGGTGTGATTGTTCCATCTGTGTAAAATTCAAGTATCAGTTTGTCGTAGTTTGTTTTTTCTCCAACTCTTGTTGGTTCAACTTTGAATGTGCATTTTTTGATTGGAGAGAATGCTGTATCTATAGGGATCCACCCTATTTCTGTTGGAGGTTCCATTTCTTCAACCATTACGTATCCACGGCCTTTTTCTATTTTCAGTTCCATTTTTACTTCAACATCATCTTCAACTGTTGCTATATGAACATCAGGATCAACAACCTGTATACCAGATGATACTTTTATGTCTGATGCTTTTATTTCCCCTGGCCCTTTGAACTCAAGAATAGCTATGTCACTATCTAAGCCTTCTTCCATCTTGAATTTAATTTGTTTCAGGTTGAGAATTATTTCAGATACATCCTCAAGAACACCATCTATCGTTGTAAATTCATGAGCTACACCCTGTATTTTAACAGCTGTTATGGCACCACTCTCCAGAGAGGAAAGTAAAACTCTTCTGAGAGCATTACCCAGTGTTATACCATAGCCTCTTTCGAGAGGTTCAACAAATAATTTTCCATAATTTTCTGTTTTGGTTGCTTCATCCCAGTAAATCTTATTGGGTTTAATAAATTCTAAAAAAGGCATAGGCTTTTTTACCTCCGTTATGGGATTATTCCCAAAATTTATTACATTGAGTAGTACTCAATAATCAGCTGAACATTTACTGGAATTTCAAGTTCTATCTCTTGAGGAATTTCAAGAACTTTTCCTCTGAAGTTGTCCTTATCCAGTTCAAGCCAGTTTGGAATACTTCTTGGGTCTCTATTTTCTAAGTTTTCTTTAAATAATGGAGATTTTCTGCTTTTTTCTCTAAGCTCAATGATATCTCCCGGGTCAACCCTGTAAGATGGAATATCAACTTTTTTACCATTTACAAGGAAATGTCCGTGTCTAACAAGCTGCCTTGCCTGTCTTCTTGTTTTAGCAAAACCAAGCCTGTAAACAACATTATCCAGTCTTCTCTCCAGAAGTTGAAGGAAGATTTGACCTGTATTTCCACCTTTGATACCTGCTATTCTTGCAGCTTCATCAAAGTATCTTTTGAATTGTTTTTCCCTTAAGCCACCGTAGAGATATCTCAGTTTTTGCTTTTCTTGAAGACGAACAGCATAGTCAGAAAGTTTTACTTTTCTTCCCTGAACCCTTCCGTGCTGTCCAGGTGGGAAGTTTCTATTTTGAAATGCTTTTAAATTTCCGCCAACAAATACGCCAAGTCTTCTACTTACTTTTGTTAAAGGTCCTAAATATCTACCCATAAATTACACCCTCCTTTTGCTTGGTGGACGACATCCGTTGTGTGGAATTGGTGTTACGTCTTTAATTACTTTTATATTAAGTCCTGTAGCAGCAAGAGTTCTTATTGCAGATTCTCTTCCTGCTCCTGGTCCTTTAACCCAGACCTCAATATCTTTCATTCCAAATTCATCCATTGCCCTTTTGGCAGCTTTTTCAGCAGCTTTTTGGGCAGCGTATGGAGTTGATTTTCTTGTTCCTTTAAAGCCTTCGGTTCCTCCTGAAGCCCATGTAAGGACATTCCCTTCTTTATCTGTAATTGTAACAATTGTGTTATTAAATGTAGCCTGTATATGAGCTATTCCGTATGGAACGGTTCTTTTTACTTTTTTAGCACTTTTTCTTCTTTTTTTAGCCATGATTCCTCCTCAATTACCTTCTTTTAATTCTTCCTGTGAATTTTCTTCTGGTTTTTGCATTAGTCTTAGTTCTCTGTCCTCTAACAGGAAGACCAAGTCTGTGTCTAATACCTCTGTAACATCCCATATCCATAAGTCTCTTGATATTTACAGCAACTTCTCTTCTAAGGTCACCTTCAACTTTGTAGTTCTGTTCTATAAATTTCCTGATAGCATTTAGTTCATCTGGAGTAAGTTCTCCAACTCTTTTCATCCCATCTATTCCGGTTTTTTCTAATATCTCTTTAGCTCTTGTCTTTCCTATTCCGTAGATATAGGTAAGGGCTATTTCAAGTCTTTTTCTATCCGGTAAATCTACACCAGCTATACGAGCCATTGTTTCCTCCTAATTATCCTTGTTTTTGTTTGTGTCTTGGGTTTTCACAGATAACCATAACTCTGCCGTTTCTTTTGATTATTCTGCATTTTTCACATCTTTTTTTAACTGAAGATCTTACTTTCATTTCTTTCACCTCACATTCTAAATATTATTCTTCCTCTGGTCAGGTCATAAGGTGACAATTCCACCTTTACCCTATCCCCAGGTAAAATACGGATAAAATGCATTCTCATCTTTCCGGATACATGGGCAAGCACTTCATGCCCTGTGTCTAACTTAACTCTGAACATAGCATTAGGAAGAGCTTCTTCTACAGTTCCCTCAACAACTATGCCTTTTTCCTTTTCTTCCTTTTTCTTTTTCTTCGCCATCTTTACTCCTAATCAAGTTTAGAAAGTATGTCTGGACCGTTTTCTGTAATAGCTACAGAATGCTCAAAGTGAGCAGCCATAGCTTTTTCCTTTGAAACCACTGTCCAGCCATCCTTTAATTTACGGTAGAAGTTTTTTCTTCTACCAAGTGTTGCCATCGGTTCTATCGCAAGAACCATACCTGGCTTTAAAACAACATCTTCAGCATTTGCCACACAGTTAGAAACGTGTGGTTCCTCATGGGGCTTACGCCCAATTCCATGTCCCCCATAATCGCATATAGGGGCGAGTCGGTAGGCCTCCAACGTGCCTTCTATAGCAGCCGCAATATCTTTTAAAGTATTACCTGGAACGCATTTTTCTATACCGGCCATTAAAGCCCTTTCAACGCCTTCCAGCAGTCTCTTTTTTCTATCGCTTATTTTGTCTCCAACAACATAAGAGATGGCAGCATCTCCATACCAGCCATCATAAATAACGCCAAAATCTATGCTAACAATATCACCTTCTTTTATCTTTTTATCCTTTTTTGGCACACCATGAACTATTTCTTCATTTATAGAAACGCATAAGGCTGCCGGAAATCCGTATAAACCCAGAAAAGCAGGTTTAACTCCTCTTTTTTCAGCTTCCTTTCTTGCTATCTCATCTAGGTCAACACCTGTCATTCCAGGCTTAGTATTTTCCTTTATAATCTGCAGTATTTCTGCAACAATCTTATTCGCTTTTCTAAGCTTTTCTATATCTTCTTTACTTTTTAATTCAATCATTTTGACAAACTATTATTTTAGCACAGATAAAAGTTCTTTGTAAACTTCATCCGGTGATTTTGTAGCATCTATGACCAGTAATTTATTCTGTTTTTTGTAATATTCAATAAGAGGTGCTGTCTGTGAGTGATATACTTCAAGTCTTTTTTTGATTACTTCTTCTTTGTCATCGTCTCTTTGGATTACCTCTACATCTGGAGGTGGTGGATTGTATATTATGTGATAAACTTTGCCTGTTTTAGGGTCTACTCTTCTTCCTGAAAGTCTTTTTATTACTTCTTCATCTGGAACATCGAAAAGTATAACACCATCAAGCTGTCTTCCGACTTCAGCAAGCATTTTGTCCAGAGCTTCAGCCTGTGGAATTGTTCTTGGGAATCCATCTAATATAATATCTTTTCCTTCTAACTCTTTGAGCTTATCTTTTATAATTCCGATTATAATATCATCAGGAACAAGCTTACCTGCGTCCATATACTCTTTGGCTTTTTTACCAAGCTCGGTTCCGTTTTTTACGGCTTCCCTTAGAATATCCCCTGTGGATATCTGAACAAAACCTTTTTCTTCAACAAGTCTTTGAGCCTGTGTCCCTTTACCCGCTCCCGGAGGTCCAAGGAATATATATGTTCTTGCCATTTTCTAACTCCTTTTAAGAAATCCTTCGTATCTTTTCATAGCAAGATGTGCTTCAATCTGATGAAGTGTATCTAAGGCAACTACAACTACGATTAGTGCCGATGTTCCACCAAAGTAAAACGGAACATGAAGCATTTTTATAAGAATCATTGGGAGAACAGCTATTGCTGCAAGAAAAATTGAACCTACAAAAACTATTCTTGTCAAAACATAATTTAAATATTCAGCTGTCTGGGAACCTGCTCTTACTCCAGGTATAAATGCTCCACTTTTTCTTAGGTTGTCTGCAATTTCTGTAGGATTTACCAGTATTGCTGTGTAGAAATATGAAAAGAAGATAATTAAAGCAACATATATTAAAAAGTAAATGTAGCTTTGAGGAGAAAGAATATCTGATATAACCCTTGCTATATGACTTTGTTCTACAAACATTCTTGCAATAGTCGCAGGGAACATTAAAAGTGCAACAGCAAATATAATAGGAATAACACCTGCAGGGTTAAGTTTAAATGGAATATATGTTGCCGTTTCTCCAAGTGAACCAATATTTCTTCTTGCATAATTAATCGGAATTCTTCTTTCTGCCTCTTGAATATATATAATACCTGCAACAACAATAATAATTATTGCTATAGCAAGCCCTCCGTTCAAGACGCTGAGTTCCCCTGTTCTTAACTGAGTATATGTTGTGTATATTGCTCCTGGAATTCTGGCAGCAATACTTGCAAGGATAATTATGGAAATTCCATTTCCTATACCAAACTCTGTAATTCTTTCACCTATCCACATTAAAAATACAACACCTGTGGTGATAATTATAGTCGTCATAAAAATAAATAAAACAGGGGAAACAGATATCAGGTGTTGACCTGTTTCTGTGGTGATATTACTAATCCATGTGGCAAGGACAAAGGATTGTAATCCAGCGATAGCAATAGTCAGATACCTTGTATACTGGGTAATTTTCCACCTACCGTAATCGCCTTCTTCTTTTTGGTAACGTTCCAGAGTCGGAATTACAGCTGTAAGCAGCTGCATAATAATAGCAGCTGAGATATAAGGCATAATTCCCAAGGCAAATACAGATAATCTTCCCAGTGCACCACCGGAAAAAAGATTATAGATATTAAATAAAGCTCCCCCAGCTGCATTAAAATACTGGGCTATATTGGCAGTATCAATGCCGGGAACAGGTATATGTGTTCCCAGCCTGTATACTGCAAGCATTATGAGTGTATACAGGATTCTTTTCCTTAAATCCTGTATCTCCAGAATATTCTTTATTTGATTAATCAATAATAGCCCTCTCTAACAAAAATTATTCTATTACTTCGCAGCTCCCACCTGCAGCTTTAATTTTTTCCTCAGCAGATTTTGAGAATTTGTGTGCTTTTACTTTGAGTGGCTTTGTAAGTTCCCCGTCACCGAGGATTTTTACTGCTTCTGTGCAGTGGATTATTCTTTTGTTTTTAAGGATTTCCGGTGTAACTTCTTCGTTTGCTTCAAACCTTTCTTCTAAAGTTTTTAGATTTACGATTTCATACTCTTTTTTATTTGGATTTCTGAATCCCCTTTTTGGAATTCTCATAATAAATGGTGTTTGACCACCTTCGAAGAATGCAGGAAGGTCTCCGTATCCTCTTCTTGATTTTTGCCCTTTATGTCCTCTTGTTGAAGTTTTTCCATGTCCTGAACCTATACCTCTACCCACTCTTTTTTTTCTGTGGGTAGCTCCTTCTGCGGGTCTGAGCTCATGTAGTTTTATACCCATTATTCTACTTCCTCCACTTGAATAAGGTGATGTGCTTTTCTTATATTACCCAGAACCATTGGGTTTTTTTCTAAAACTCTTTCATCATTAATCTTTTTTAATCCAAGGGATTTTACAGCCTGTATCTGGTCTTTTCTTTTACCTGCCAGTCCTCTAACGAGTTTTACTTTTATTTTCATTTATTTCCCTCCTACTTAACTATTGGAGAAGAAGCATAGATTTTGTAATTTTTTCTTATTTTTTCTTCATCAACTCCCCTTACTTTTGCAACATCTTCAGGGGATTGAACCTTAAGAAGTGCATCAAAAACAGCTCTTACTATGTTATTTGGGTTTGTTGTTCTGCTTATGATTTTTGTAAGAATATCTGTAACCCCAAGAAGTTCAAGAACAGGTCTTACCGGTCCACCTGCCACAACACCGGTACCTCTTCTGGCAGGTTTGAGGAGCACAACTGCAGATTCATATTCTCCAATTACATCGTGGGGAAGTGTCCCTTCTATAAGAGGAACTTTTATTAAATGTTTTTTAGCATCGGCTATTGCTTTTGCTATTGAAGGTGGAACTTCATTTGCTTTTCCATGTCCGAAACCAACATGACCATTTCTGTCTCCTACTACTGCCAGTGTGGAGAAAGAAAATCTTCTACCACCTTCAACAACCCTTGTAGTTCTTCTAATCTCGACAACTTTTTCTTCAAGCTGAAGTTCTGCAGGATTTATAGGTTGGATTTTTTGTCTTTCCTCAATAAGTCTTTCTATGCTTTTTGCTCCCATCTGTTTCTCTCCTTAGAATTTTAATCCTTTTTCTCTTGCTGCTTCAGCAAATGCTTTAACTTTACCGTGGTAAATAAAACCACCTCTGTCAAAAACAACATTTTCAATTCCTTTAGCAAGGGCTTTTTCTGCTATAAATTCGCCAAGTTTTTTGGCCATCTCTATATTTTTACCGCCCCTAACCCCATATTTTTCAACAAAATCTTTATCAATAGTAGAGGCGCTTACAAGTGTTTTTCCAGCTTCATCATCAATTATTTGAACATACAGGTTATTTAAGCTTTTGAAAAATGCCATTCTTGGTCTTTCAGCTGTTCCGAAAACTTTTTTTCTGATTCTTTTATGTCTTATTATTCTTTTTTGTCTTCTTGTTTTTACTGCCATTATATTCTCCTCTCAAAGAGATTTATTTTTTACCTACAGATTTACCAGGTTTAAGTTTAAGAACTTCTCCTTTATATCTGATACCTTTTCCTTTGTATGGGTCAGGTTTCCTAAATTCTCTAATTTCAGCAGCAACCTGCCCGACTTTCTGTTTATCTATACCGGAAACTTTGATTATATTTCCTTCAACTGCAATCTGTATTCCTTCAGGTGGTTCATAAATAATAGGGTGAGAGTATCCTAGCTGGAGCTCAAGGGTTTTTCCTTTCATCGCAGCTCTGTATCCAATACCAACTATTTCCAGTTCCACTGTAAAACCTTCTGTAACTCCTTTAACCATATTAGCGATAAGAGCCCTTGTTGTTCCGTGGATTGCTCTCATAAATGCACTATCATTTGGCCTTTCTATTTTGATTTGGTTATCTTCAACTTTAATTGTAAGATTAGGGTTAAAATCCCCTTCAAGTTGTCCTTTTGGTCCTTTTACAACAACATGATTATTTTCACTTACTTTTACTTCAACTCCTTGAGGGATATCTATTGGTTTTTTCCCAATTCTTGACATTTATAATGCCTCCTTTTTTATTACCAGATATAACAGAGAACTTCTCCGCCAACTCTTTCTTTTCTTGCTTCAGCGTCTGTAATTATTCCTTTGTTTGTTGAAAGAATTGCAATTCCAAGTCCTTTTCTTACATAAGGGATGTTTTTTACATCAACATATTTTCTTAAACCAGGTTTAGAAACCCTTCTGAGTCCCTGGATAACAGGTTTTGTATTTCTTGGTCCAAGATATTTTAATTTGATTATCAGGGTTCCCTGATTTCCTTTTTTATTTTCTTCAGAGATTGTGTAATCTTCTATATAACCTTCTCTTTTAAGGATTTCAGCAATTCTTTCTTTTATTTTTGAATGGGGAATGTAAACTTCACTTTTTCTTGCTTTAATTGCATTATTAATTCTTGCCAACATATCAGCAATTGGGTCTACTATCATCTTTTAGCCTCCTTACCAGCTCGCTTTTTTAACTCCAGGGATTTCTCCTCTGAGAGCTCTTTCTCTAAAACATATTCTGCACATATTAAATTGTCTTAAGTATCCTCTTGGTCTTCCACAAATAGGACATCTTGAGTGTTTTCTTGTTTTGTATTTAGGTTCCTTTAAAAAGGATTTTGCCATTAAGCATTTACGTGCCATACTTTTGTTTCCTCCTGTTATCCTCTAATTGGTAATCCAAGTAATGCTAAAAGGTATTTTGCTTCTTCATCTGTTTCTGCAGATGTCTCAATAATAATATCCATACCTCTAATTCTATCTACTTTGTCATAATCAATTTCCGGGAAGATAATCTGTTCGGAAATTCCGAAAGCATAATTTCCTCTTCCATCAAACGAGTTAGGATTTAGTCCTCTAAAGTCTCTAACCCTTGGAAGAGCAACAGAAATAAGCTTGTCAAGGAAGTCCCACATTCTTTCTTTCCTGAGCGTAACTCTGGCACCTACAGGAAGACCTTTTCTGAGTTTGAACCCGGCTTCAGCTTTTTTAGCTCTTCTAATTTCAGGTCTCTGGCCTGTTATAGCCATAAGGTCTTCAACAGCTCTGTCCAGTTGCTTAATATCCTGGACAGCTTCACCAACACCCATATTAACAACAATCTTTTTTATTTTTGGAATCTCCATAGGAGATTTGTATCCGAATCTTTCCATTAATTTTGGAGCTACTTCTTCTTCATATTTTTTTCTAAGTCTTGGTATATATCTTTCTGCAACTGCCATTATCTTTTACCTCTTACTTTTTTTCTTTTTCCCAGATAATATCTATTGTTTCACCGGTTTTTTTATTGAATCTTTCTTTTATTATTTTGTTTCCTTCTTCTTTTATTCTGACACCTATTTTTACTCTTTGACCTGATTTTTCATCGTAATACATAACATTTGATATATGAATTGGTCTTTCTATCTCTACAATTCCACCTTCTTGAACACCTTCAATATGTCTAAGGTGTTTTTTACCTATATTTACACCTTCAATAATCACTCTGACTTTATTTGGGTCTGAATTTCTTATTATTTGTTTAATTTTTCCTGTTTTTCCTTTTTCTTTTCCAGCTATTACTATTACTGTGTCACCTTTTTTTAGTTTTGTTTTAACCATCTTTTATATTACCTCCGGTGCTAAAGAAACTATTCTGTAAAATCCTTTGGCTCTTATTTCCCTTGCAACAGGTCCTAAAATACGTGTTCCAAGAGGTTCAAGGTTATTGTTAAGAAGAACAACTGCATTATCATCAAATTTTATGTAGCTGCCATCTGGTCTTCCAACTTCTTTGGCTGTTCTAACCACAACGGCTTTGTATATTTTTCCTTTTTTAGCTGTTCCGTTTGGAAGGGCATCCTTAACGGTTACTGTGATAACATCTCCAAGTGTAGCAAAATCAGTCTGTTTACCAAAGTTAACCTTTTTAGGTATTCCTATACACTGAACTTTTTTTGCACCTGAGTTATCCGCTGTATTAAGATAAGTTCCTCTTCTTATCATTTCCTACACCTCATTCGTAAAATAAAATTTCCTGCCCTGAAGGGCAGAAAGACAAAATAATATTTTAATATTTAAAGCAAATAAAATCAAGACTACTGTGGAAGAATTTCAACAACAACCCATCTTTTGAGTTTAGAAATAGGTCTGGATTCTCTTATTCTAACTATATCTCCAATCTGACATTTGTTTTCTGGGTCATGGGCATAGAATTTAGATGTCTTTTTAATTCTTTTTCCATAGAGTGGGTGTGGAAGCTGTCTTTCTACAGCCACAACAACAGTTTTATCCATTTTATTAGAAACTACTTTACCTACAAATTCCTTTTTTCCTGATTTTACAGCCATTATTTACCTCCACCTTGAGCTTGTAGCTCTCTTTCTCTAAGGATAGTAAGTATTCTTGCAATTGTTCTTTTGGTTTCTCTAATTTCAGATGGCTTTTCAAGTCCACCTATAGAGTTTTGGAATCTAAGATTCATCAATTTTTTCTTAAGTTCAACTAATTTTTCTTTAAGTTCATCATCTGTAAGTTTTCTCAGTTCTTCTACCTTCATCTTACGACCTCGCTTTTACAAGTCTTGTTTTTATTGGGAGTTTATGTCCTGCCTTTCTGAATGCCTCGGCGGCAACCTCTTCAGGAACACCTGCAAGTTCAAAAAGGATATGTCCTGGTTTAACTACTGCTACAAAGTGGTCAAGGTCACCTTTTCCTTTACCCATTCTTGTTTCTGCCGGTTTTCTGGTAACAGGTTTATGAGGGAATACTCTAATCCACACTTTTGCACCTTTTTTAGCTTCCCTTACTATTGCAATACGGGCAGCTTCTATTTGTCTGGATGTCATCCAGCATGGTTCAAGTGCCTGAAGTCCATATTCACCGAAGGCCACATAATTTCTTCTGCTGGCCTTCCCTTTCATTCTACCTCTATGTTGTTTTCTCCATTTTAATTTCTTAGGTTGTAAGAGAGACATCTATTTTTCCTCCTATTTTTATTAAACTGTATGGAGTTCCTCTTCTATTTTCTTGAGAACTTCTTCTTTTTGTTCAGAGAGTTTGTCTCCTTTGTAAATCCATACTTTTATTCCTAAAATTCCGTATTTTGTTGAAGCTCTTGCAGTTCCATAGTCTATATCAGCTCTTATTGTCTGGAGAGGCATTCTTCCTGCCATAAACCATTCTTTTCTGGCAAGATCAACTCCACCGATACGACCGCCTACTTGAACTTTTATTCCTTTTGCTCCTGCTCTCATTGCATTGTCAATAGCTCTCTTCATTGCCCTTCTATGGGAAACCCTTCTTTCAAGCTGGAGAGCTATATCTTCTGCAACAAGTTTTGCATTTAATTCAGGTTTTTTAACTTCATCAACATTAACCAGAACTTCTTTTGCATCTGTAAGGGCAAGAAGAATTTTGTTTAATTCCTCAACTTCTGCACCCTTTCTTCCTATAACTATTCCCGGTTTGGAAGCGAGAATCTTAACTCTGATTTTTTCTCCAAGTCTTTCTATTATTACGTCAGCAATCCCTGCCTGTTTGTATTTTTCTTCAATAAACTGTCTAATTTTTAGATCTTCATGGAGTATCTGGCTGTATCTTTTTTTGTCTGCGAACCATTTTGATTTCCAGTCTTTTGTTACCCCTAATCTAAAGCCTATTGGATGTACTTTTTGACCCACTTTTATTCCTCCTTACTGCCTTTCAGCTAATGTTATATAGATGTGAGAAAATCTTCTTTTCTTTGGAGTAGCCCTTCCATATGCTCTTGGCATATATCTTTTGAGTATAGGGCCATCTTCAGCTTTAATTTCTTTAATATAAAGGTTGTCTATGTCCATATTTTTCATTTCTGCATTTGCAATTGCACTTTTCAGAAGTTTTTCTACAATTCTTGCAGCTCTTTTATTCATTCCATGAAGAAGAGCAAGTGCCTGTCCTACATCTTTGCCTCTTATCTGATTAATCACCTGTCTCGCTTTTGTAGGTGATGTTCTGGCATATCTCAGAATAGCTCTTGCTTCTAAATTTTTAGTAGCTTCTGCCATTTTCTTTCACCTCTTATTTTTTCTTAACAGCTTTAGCTGATTTATCAGGGTGTCCTCTAAATGTTCTTGTTAAAGAGAACTCTCCAAGTTTATGTCCAACCATTTCCGGCTGGATATATACAGGGATAAATTTCATTCCGTTGTAAACAGCTATTGTATGCCCTACCATTTCTTCTGTAATGGTGCAGGCTCTATCCCATACTTTTATAACTTTTCTTTCACCGGTTTCATTCATTTTTCTTATTTTTTTGAGTATTTTCTCATTTACATATGGATTTTTATTTCTTTCGTTCCATTTACCTTTGTATCCCATGGTTATTTACCTCTACGTTTGATAATGAATTTGTCAGAATATTTAGCTCCACGTCTGGTTTTGTAACCCTTTGTAGGTTGTCCCCATGGAGAAACAGGATGCTTACCGAATGTTTTACCTTCACCACCACCGTGTGGGTGGTCAACAGGGTTCATAGCTGTTCCTCTAACGGTTGGTCTAATGCCTAGCCATCTCGCCCTACCTGCTTTACCTAGTTTAACAAGCTCATGTTCAGCAAGACCTACTGTCCCGATAGTTGCCATACATTTCTTATGAACAAGTCTAATTTCTCCAGAAGGAAGTCTAAGCTGTATATAATCTCCCTGTCTTCCAAGTATTTGTGCAGACATTCCTGCAGCTCTTGCAAGCTGTCCACCTTTGCCTGGTGTAAGTTCAATGTTATGGACAAATGTACCAACAGGAATATTCTCAAGTGGAAGGGCGTTTCCTACTTTTATCTCTGCATCTGGTCCTGCAACAACTGTATCTCCTACTTTAAGACCTTCTGGCCAGATAATATATCTTTTTTCTCCATCTGCATAATGAAGTAGTGCTATTCTTGCTGATCTGTTAGGGTCATACTCTATTGCTGCAACTTTTGCAGGTACACCCCATTTATCCCTTTTAAAGTCTATTATTCTGTATTTTCTTTTATGTCCGCCACCTTTATGTCTGACGGTTATTCTTCCCTGGTTATTTCTTCCAGCCTTACTTTTTAAAGGCTCTACCAGAGATTTTTCAGGCTCTTTTTTTGTTATTTCTGAAAAATCATATAAGATTGCATGCCTTGTTCCATTTGTAACAGGCTTTAATTTTCTAACACCCATTTCATTTCACCTCTATATTAATTCTGCTATGTTTATTGGTTCTTCAGATTCAATTCTTACAATAGCTTTTTTCCATTTTTTAGTATATCCAGGTTTGGACAAACCTACTCTTTTTTGTTTTGGTTTAACTATCATTGTTCTAACTTCTTTTACTTTTACACCGAAAACCTGTTCCACTGCCTTTTTTATTTCAATTTTGTTCGCATCCAGTGGAACTTCAAACACAAGTTTGTTTTCCTTTTCATTCTGTTTAACAGCCTTTTCTGTCAAAACAGGGCGTATTAGTATATCATACGGGGTTCTTGTGCTCATTATCCCAACCTCTCATTAATTTCTTCTGCTGCAGATTTTGTAATTAAAACATGGTCTGCATTAAGTATGTCATAAGTATTAAGACCATCAACAAGCAGAACCTTCGCTTTAGGTAAGTTTCTAAAGGATTTGATTACATTCATATCTTTAGAAGCAATAACCAGTAAAACTTTTGATTTATCTAAGCCAAAATTTTTGAGAACTTCTATCGCTTTTTTTGTTTTTGGTTCGTCAAATGTAAAGTCTTCAACGATTGTAAGCTCTCCATCTTTAAGTTTCATAGAGAGAACGCCTTTAAGGGCTTTTTTTCTTACTTTTTTAGGAAGTGCATAGTAGTAGTCCCTTGGATGTGGTCCATGGGCTACACCACCACCTACGAATATGTTTGCTTTTCTGTCTCCATGTCTCGCATTACCTGTTCCTTTCTGTGGAAGTATCTTTCTTCTGGAACCTCTAACTTCTGCTCTTGTTTTTGTAGAAGCAGTTCCAGCTCTTCTTGAGGCAAGTTGCCATTTAATTACTTCCCAGATAGTATGTTCTTTTACTTCTGTATTAAATATGTTGTCATTCAGATTTATTGTTCCTACATTTTCTTTTTTTATGTTTACTACATTAGCTTCCATTTAAGCCACCTCTTTCTGATTTTTAAGAAGCATAAGTTGCCTTAGCTCTTTCTAATTTTCTTTTTCCTTTTCTTCTGTTAGCTATAACAGATGCTTTAAGTTTTACAATGCTGTTTGTATGTCCTGGCACAGAACCTTTAACCAGGATTACATTTTTTTCAGGGATAATATCAACAACTTCTAATCCCTGGACTGTTATTGTTTCGTTTCCATAGTGCCCAGGCATTCTTTTTGTTTTCCATACTCTACCTGGATCTTCACAAGCACCAATAGAACCTATGGCTCTATGATATCTTGAACCGTGGGATTTTTTGAATCCAGAGAAGTCCCATCTTTTCATAGCAGAAGCAAATCCTCTACCTTTGGATTTCCCTGTTACATCAACAAGGTCTCCCTTTTCAAAAACTTCTTCTACTTTAATTTCCTGTCCAAGCTGGACTTCCTCCCCTTCTTTAAGAGGAAATTCTGCCAGTGTTTTTAATGGCTTAACACCTGCTTTTTCAAAAATTGCTTTAAGTGGTTTTGGAGTTCTTTTTTCTTTTCTTGCTCCGGCTCCTAAAACCACTGCAGAGTATCCATCTTTTTCAGGTGTTCTTATGTTTACTACATAGTTAGGCTCAACCTGTATAACAGTTACAGGAACAGCTTTATCTCCCACAAAAACTCTGGTCATTCCTATTTTTTTACCGATTATGCCTTTTGGCATTGTTCTCACTCCTTTCTTTTTAGCTTAATTTTATTTCTACATCAACACCTGCAGGCAGGCTGATGTCCATTAATGCTTCTATTGTTTGTGGAGTAGCATTCTCAATGTCTATTAATCTTTTGTGAATTCTCATTTCAAAATGTTCTCTTGATTGTTCAAATTTGTGTGGTGACCTGTGGACACACCAAATTTTTCTTTGTGTAGGGAGAGGGATGGGGCCTTTTATAACCCCACCACTTCTTTTAACTGTATCTATAATTTGCTTAACTGATTGGTCAAGTGCTTTATGGTCAAAAGCTTTAAGTTTTATTCTTATCTTTTCCTGCATCTTTCACTACCCTCTTACTCAATTATTTTAGTAACGACACCGGCACCAACAGTTCTACCACCTTCTCTGATAGCAAATCTCATTTGCTCCTCTATAGCTACCGGCTCCATTAATTCCACTGTCAACTCTACGTTGTCACCTGGCATTACCATCTCTTGTCCTTCTGGTAGCTCTACTACTGTTCCTGTTACGTCCGCTGTCCTGATGTAAAACTGTGGTCTGTATCCTAGGAAGAATGGTGTGTGTCTTCCTCCTTCCTCTTTGGAAAGAATATATACCTGTGCTTTGAATTTCTTGTGTGGTGTGATTGTCCCTGGTGCTGCTAATACCTGTCCTCTCTCTACTTCGTCTTTCCCTATTCCTCTTAGTAACACACCTATGTTGTCACCTGCTACTGCTTCATCCAGTGTCTTTCTGAACATCTCTATCCCTGTTACTACTGTCTTCTTAATCTCGTCTGACAGCCCTACTATCTCTACTTCATCTCCTACTCTCAGTGTTCCTCTCTCTACTCTTCCTGTTACTACTGTTCCCCTTCCGGATATTGTAAATACGTCCTCTATTGCCATGAGGAATGGTTTGTCTGTTGCTCTCTCTGGTGTTGGTATGTATTCGTCCATTGCATTTAAAAGCTCTTCTACTGACTTAACCCATTTCTCCTCGTCGTTTAATGCCCCAAGTGCTGATCCTCTGATTACTGGAACCTCGTCACCTGGAAATTCGTATTTATTTAAAAGCTCTCTTACTTCAAGTTCTACAAGCTCTAAAAGCTCTTCGTCATCTACCATATCGCATTTGTTGAGGAATACTACGATATATGGAACGTTAACCTGTCTTGCAAGAAGAACGTGCTCCCTTGTTTGTGGCATTGGCCCGTCTGCTGCTGATACAACGAGAATAGCACCGTCCATTTGCGCAGCACCGGTTATCATGTTCTTGATGTAGTCTGCGTGCCCTGGACAGTCTACGTGTGCGTAGTGTCTTTTCTCTGTCTCATATTCTACGTGTGTGATGTTAATTGTAATTCCTCTGTCCCTTTCTTCTGGTGCTTTGTCAATATCTCCGTATCCTATAAATTCTGCTAATCCTTTCTTTGATAGAACGTATGTTATAGCCGCTGTTAATGTTGTCTTCCCGTGGTCTACGTGCCCTATTGTCCCTACGTTTAC
>NZ_JALVTW010000018.1 GCF_027023985.1 Persephonella sp.
GGTTGATAGGCCGCAGGTGGAAGCTCAGCGATGGGTGGAGCCGAGCGGTACTAATCGCCCGTGAGGCTTGGCCTCTTACTTCTTAACAAGCCTGAAATCCTACCCTTATTCTATGGCCAGTTGCCCGGTGCCCATAGCGGGGAGGTAACACCCGGTCCCATTCCGAACCCGGCAGTTAAGCTCCCCAGCGCCTATGATACTGGCCGCGCGAGCGGTCGGGAAAGTTGGTCGGTGCCGGGTATTAATTATTTTCCAAATTTATTTTAACTGTTCCTACCTTTATCTTTATTTCTGCTTTATATAATCTTGGTTTATTAGTATCTATCCACAATTTCCATATCCCTGTCGGTTGCAATATTCCCCCAACATTTATTTTTGTAGGGTCTATCTCAACATATATGACTTTCTTATTGCCAAGCTGTAACTTTTGTCTTTTAACATAAGGCACAAAATAACTCTTTCCATTAAAAAAGATTCTTTTTTTGATAGCTTCATTGCTTATTATTTGCCTGTAATAATAAAGTGTTGCTGTGAGAGGATCCATAAAATTTTGGTTTTTTATTTTCTTTTTGATTAATTTTTCATTCGCTCCTTTAATAATTATTTTTTTGTATAAAATCCATTTTTTGCTAAAAAAATAATCATGTATTTCAATATAAGATTTTTCCTTCTTGTAAAAATGAAATTTTTTAGTGTTAAATTTTTTATCTGATATAGCATTTCCTTCATACTTTATATCTTTTAAGAATCTTAAAAATCCTATTGTATGTGCTTTTGCAAAAGTTTTAATTTCTTTATTTGTTGTTTCATAAGATATACAACTTCTGGCAACATTAAAAAATAAGTAAGACACTTTATAACAATCCTTTTGCAGTTCTGATGCAAAAGAAACCCCACTAATAAGCAAAAAAATCAATAAATGTTTCATAGGGCTATTATTGTATAATTATTAAACAATTTCAATAAGGAGGCTTTTAATGGCTTTAAAACAGGCTGATTTAATAATCACTGATATAGACTTTGTCCTTACCATGGACGAAAACTTAACAGAATTTAGGAATGCAGACATTGTTGTAAAAGATGGAAAAATCATAGATATAGGACAAAATAAAAAAAATGAGTATTTTGGAAGAACAATCATCGGTAAAGGGAAGATAGCCATTCCGGGACTTATTAATACCCATACCCATGCTGCAATGACATTACTTAGAGGATATGGTAGTGACAATCCTTTAAAAGTATGGCTGGAAGAATATATATGGCCTGCGGAAGGGCAATTTGTAAGTTATGAATTTGTGAAGGATGGAACTGAGATTGCTATTTATGAAATGCTTAGGACTGGAACAACAACATTTGTAGATATGTATTTTTATGAAAATGCCGTTGCAGATGTTATAAAAGAAGTTGGGATTAGAGGAGTTTTATCAACTGGTATTCTTGATTTTCCCACCCCTGGAGCAAAAACTCCAGATGAGGGTATAGCAAAGACTATTGATTTTATAAAAGAGTATAAAAATCATCCTTATGTTGTTCCCGCTATCGGTCCTCATGCACCTTATACTTGTTCTCCGGAGACTTTAAAAAAAGCCTACAAAGTAGCTGAGGATTATAACATTGTGTATCACATACACGTTGCAGAAACAGAGTTTGAGGTTAATACAATAAAGGAAAAATATGGAAAAACACCGGTTCATCATCTAAATGAACTTGGTGTGTTATCTGAAAGGACTTTAGCGGCACATATGGTTTACCCTTCAGAAGAAGAAATAGATATTCTTGCAGAAAAAGGTGTAAAAATAGCCCATTGTCCGGAAAGTAATCTAAAACTTGCTTCCGGTGTTGCTCCGGTTCCCACCATGATTGAAAAAGGCGTAAATGTTGCAATAGGGACGGATGGAACGGCTTCAAATGATAATCTTGATGTTATAGGCGAAATATCAACAGCAGCCAAACTACACAAAGGAGTAAACAAAAATCCAACTGTGGTTAATGCAAAAGAAGCTTTGCTTATGGCAACAAGATGGGGTGCAAAAGCAATACTAATGGAGGATAAAATAGGCTCTATTGAGATTGGTAAATTAGCAGATATTGTGCTTATTGATATTATTCAGCCTCATATAAATCCTGTATATGACCCTTATACCCAAATTGTTTATTCTGCAAGTGGACTTGATATTGATACTGTTATTGTAAATGGGGAGGTTAAAGTTTTAAACAAAGAAGTTTTACCTATAGATAAAGAATACCTACTTGAAAAAGCAAACTACTGGAAAGAAAAGATAGAAGCAATTAGAAAGTAATTTAAGCCCGCTTTATGCGGGTTTTTATCACAGGTATTTTGCGATTTCTTCAAGTAAAATCAGAAGGGCATTTTTTACACTTTCTTTGTCTTTTGCCACAAGTGGAACAACTTTAACATCTTCATCAAGGTCTAAGGCTATTCTTATATCCTTTGGATCCCATGCACCTTTTAAATCCTGTTTATTACAGCCTACAATAAAAGGTGCCGGATATCTTGATTCAAAATAATTTATTATTCTACGGGCTTCATGAAATGTTTGAGGGTCTGTTGAATCTACAAGAACTATAAGCCCTACCATCCCTTTTCCAAGAATATCCCACATAAAATCAAATCTGGACTGCCCCGGTGTCCCGAACAGATAGAGAACATGCTCATCATCTATAGTAATTCTTCCAAAGTCCATCGCAACTGTAGTATGATCCTTTACTTCTTTTTCACCTTTTTTTGTTGTTCTGGCTTCGGTTTGAACAGTTTCTATCTCACTAACAGTATTAATAAATTGGGTTTTTCCTGCCGCATAAGGACCTGCTATAACTATTTTAATCTGCTTTTGTTTCGTATTCTTTTTATCTACTGCCATTATAATCCCTTAATCCTTGCTATTATTTTTGATAAGAGTTTTTTTGTAAGGTCAAATCCAATTTTTCTGGTTTTTGGTTTCTTCCTTCTTATTAATCCTGTGGCAAGAAAGCCGTAAAGTATTCTTTGAAGAGTTAATTTATTGATACTTGTTTCATTTAAAATATCTTCAACTGTCCTCTCTCCATCTATGTAAGAAAGAATTTTCTTCTCTGTTTCGCTTAAATGAGATCTATTGGCAATCTCTTCCCAATTTTCAGCTTTTTCAAATTTTAATTTCATATCCGAAATTTTACGGTCAACCTCATTTTGAGATAACTGTCTGCTTAGATACATAATTATTTTTTCAAGGGGTATTACAGGTTTTATATCAGGTGGATATTTTATGAATCCCGGTGTAAAGGAAAAGTTACCTTTTTTAACACCAAGTAATAAAGGAAGTCTGGATACAAGATACTGGTATAATTCATCTTTTGTAATGCCTTCTTTTTGTAATACCTGATTAAAATCAAGATCAAGATATATATAAAATACCTTTTTTACTTCCCGGATATATACCATATCTCCTTCTTTAAAATAAACTGCAAATTTCTTTGCAGGAGATTCTACTACAAGAATTCCGTCTTTTTTATCTCTTTTTAATATTTGGAAAATATCAATAAAATTAAAAGTTTCTAAATTTCCTGTAATTGCCATATTCTAACCTTTAAACTAAGTTTTCTTCTATCTGTTTTGCTGCTCTCTTTATTTCCATTAGTAGTAAACCTAATTTGGCATCTGCAGGGGCAAGTATCCCAAGGACTGCAAGGTCTCCTATTCCCGTAAATATCATATAACCTTTAGAACCTTTTACATATAACTGCTCAAGATTCCCTTTATTTAATTCACTTGTTACTCTCTCCCCAAGTGAAAGTATGGCTGCACCCATAGCAGCAACTCTATCTTCATCTACACCTTCCGGTAATATTGAAGCTATTGCTAAACCATCTGGACTTACAAGCACCGCTCCCTCTGCTCCAGAATTCCTTATCACATTTTGAAGAATTTCGTCAAACCTTGCCATATCAACCTCCTTGGTCTGTGCAAACTTTTATAGAATAACTCAATTTATATGTCTATAACACGTTCTATATCATAAAAATTTTGACGTTTTCTTAATAAAGTTCTCCCTTCTATTAGTATCTATAATATCAGTTAATAACTTCTTTATTAAGTTGTCCAGATCTTTCTGTGTTATCTTTTCGGGGTTTATATTCAATTCTTTTAATCTTTTCTTGAAGAGGAAATTTCCAATAGGACCAATTTCCATAACAAGTACTTCTTTTATTTTATCAAGAACAGAAGGGTCATAATATTCAAATTCTTCTATATTATGAAATATAGGCTCTGTCTCAGTTTCTTTTTTTTCTTCAATTATTTCTTCTTTTTTCTCTTGTTCTACCTGTTGTGGTAGTTCACTAACACCTAATATCTCTTCCAGAGTAGGTATTTCTTCCTCCGATATTTTTTCTTCTTCACCTTTTTCCTCTTCTATTTCTTGAGGTGAGGATAATACACTTTCAAGTTCATGTATATCTTGTGGTAATTCCTCTTTTTCGGTCTCTTCTATTGCTTCCAATTCCTCTGCAAATTTATCCCGAACATCTTCTATTGTTATTTCGTTTTTCTCTTCCTGTGAAATTTCAGGTATTTCTTTTTCCAATGGAACTACTTCCGGAGTTTCTTTTATAAACTCCTCAAAACTTTTTTCTTCGGGTTTTTCTTCAGGTATTTCTTTTGGTTTTTCAATTTCTTCTATTTTAGGTTGTTCAATACTTTCTTCTGTTTCTGTTTTTTCCTCAGGTCCAGTAAGAAACTGGCGAATTTTTTTTGCCGCTGCAACATGAACAAGTTTCAAAAGTGCAAATCTTGTATCGCCTTCAACTATTGAAGCTATCGAGATTTCAGGTGTTACGAATATTACAAATATAGATATATCTTCGCCTTCTGCATATATATATTCTTCACCAAAATCCTCTATAATTTCATTTGTCTGATGTCCCCTTTCTATTATAAGTTTAATAAGCTCGGAAAGATTTTTCTTCTTCCCGGGGTAAATAGTTTTTATTATTTCTGAATTACTTTCCCTAAAAATACCACTAAAAGATGCCCCTGTTTCTGTATATAACCTATCAAGTATCTGTTTTAACTTTTCATCAAATCCCATAACTCCCTCATATTTTTATAGCTCACCCTCTTCAAGTTTTTCTATTATTGTTTTCATACTTATTCTCATTCTTTCGAAAGATTCTGCAAGCTCGGCAAGTTCGTCATTTCCTTCAACTTTTATTTCATAATCAAGATTCCCCATACTAACTTCTTTTAAAGCGTGGGTTACTTCTTTTATTTTTGAGATTATATATTTGTCTATTAGCACTCTAATAAGATAGACAGGGATAAGAAAGGCAATCTGTATGATTATTATAGAATATATGGCTTTCATTAATGCATCTTCTACTCCTGCTGAATTCAAAAGGAAATAAACCAGCACTCCGACAAAAAGAGAACCTAAAACAGAACCACCAAGCACTATCCAGGATATTTCATTTAAAACAGATTTTCTTTTCTCCATAATTTCCTCCTGAAGCCATTAAAAGTTTTAAGGACTAAATTTCTTTTTCTTTTCGTCCTCTTAAAAAATAATATTGAAACAAATAAATCTCAAGGGCAAGGTTAAATAAGTTAATTATGCTTGAAACTGTGTGAACAGTTTTAAATTTTGAGTGTAATTTTTCTGCTTCTGTTTTTTTATTTTCCTGGAGGAGTTGATAGTATTGATAATTGATTGTCCTTGCCATAGGGAGAACTGTCTTATGAAGAGCCATATGGGATAAAACAAGAATTGAGAGAGCAATAATAAAACCCAAATATTTTTTTATAATTACTTTATCTTTTATAGATTTTATTCCTATTAGGGTATAAATAACTATTCCAATTATCCAGCCTGAAGCAAAATAATAAGGAAAAATGAGATTCATTATTTCGCCGGCAGTTTTTTTATCAAAATGGGAAAAAATAACAGGAGCCACAACAAAGGTAGTCCATATATTGGCTCCTATTAAAATACCTATCAGTAATAAAACCAGTAAATCAATATATCTATTCAACTATTTCTAACCTGCTAAAGAAGAAAGGTATTTCATAATCTGCTGACTCTTTAGAGTCAGAGCCATGAACAGCATTTTCACCTATATTTGTTCCGTAAAGCTTTCTTAAGGTTCCTTCTGCAGCTTCTTCAGGGTTAGTTGCTCCCATAATTTCTCTAATTCTCTCTATTGCATTTTCTCCTTCCCATACCATAGCAACAATAGGCCCTGAAGACATAAACTCACATAGCTCATCATAAAATGGTCTTTCTTTATGAACTATATAAAATTGTGCAGCCTGTTCCTTAGTTAACTTTAACTTTTTTAAGGCAACCAGTTTGAATCCTTTTTCTTGAACATGGGCAATGATTTTACCTTCAACTCCTTTTTTTACTGCATCTGGTTTGATTAGCATAAGTGTTCTTTCTACTGCCATTTAATCCTCCGTTTTGTTTTTTCTATTATTATACAGTATCTTATAGAATGAAAAGATATTAAGGCCTATTACAATACCCCATGATATTGCCATAAATAAAGCTCCGTATGTATTAAGCAGATGTTCTTTCATTTTTCTTGCTCCAGGCAATTTTTATTAAAGCAATTCCAAAAACAAGGACAAATAGTATGAATCCTCTTGCTATCCAAATTCCTGTGTTTGATTGGGTAAGTTTATCTGGTAGTTTTTCAACAGCCCAAAAACTAAGTATTATCAGGAGTAATCCAGGTGCAATATATTTCATAATATAGTAAAAAATATCAGGAATTTTTATATCATTGTCTCTGGTCAATTCCTGCCATGCTTTTTTTGAATCATAAATCCAGAAGAATAAAACAGCTTCCAGAAGGGCAAAAATTACAAGACCAAATGTTCCTACCCAAAAATCAAGTTCATCAAGGGCACCTTTTATAAAAATAGGAATATGTGATGTTATAAATAAAAACACTCCTAAGGAAAACACAGCCTTTTGTCTTGAAAATCCCAGTTCATCTTCCAGAAATGCTATTGCAGGCTGACTAAGGGCAATAGAGGATGTAATACCAGCAAAGAAAAGCAGTAAGAACCATATAAAGCTGAAAAACTGGCCAAAAGGTATATTAGCAAAAATTGCTGGTAAACTCATAAAACCAAGGTCAAAAGCTCCTTTACTTGCAATAAGCTGTGTTCCTGCTATTCCAAAGAATATAACAGATGCAGTAATTGCAATAGAGCCTCCCAGAATAACCTCAGCAAACTCGTTAACAGATGCACCAGCAAGACCATTAAGGGCAATATCATCCTTAGGTTTTATGTATGATGCATAAGTTAGGATTGCCCCAAATCCAACACTAAGAGTAAAAAACACCTGTCCTGCAGCTGCAAGCCATACTTTAGGATTTAACAATGCTGAGAAATCAGGATTCCATAGAAATCCAAGACCATCCAAAAAATTTCTTCCATCTGGAGAAGTCAGTGTAAATACTCTAATCATCAGAATAATCGCCATAATAAAGATTGCAGGCATTGCAAATTTGGCAACTTTCTCAATACCTGCACTAACTCCCCTATATAGAATATAAAGGTTCATAAGAAGGGTAATAACAAAGATTATATAGGTTTCTATAGGAGGTGTTAGAAAAATTGAGCTTTTAGAGTTTAGACCTATTTCCTGAACAAGAAAATTTTCAAAGGGCTTTAAATAATTCTCCACATTGCCATCTATAGGTGTTGAAGGCATTTTTCCAAGCAAACTGGAAATACTATATAGCAATGTCCATGATTCTATATATGTGTAATAAACCACTACAACTAAAGGAATTAAAATTCCCAAAAGTCCCAAATATTTTGCAATTGGATTTTTCCACAAATAGTTAAAAACTGCCACCGCTGTTCCGTGCCCTTTTGCTCCTCCATATCTTCCCAATGCCCACTCTATCCATAGAAGTGGTATTCCCAGCAAAAGCAAAGAAATCATATATGGAATCATAAAAGCACCACCACCATTATCAGCAGCCTGAACAGGAAATCTCAAAAAATTCCCAAGACCTATAGCATTTCCGGCAACAGCAAGAATAAGTCCTATCCTACTGCCCCAATGTTCTCTTTTTATCATTTTGCCCCCATATTTTTGTTTTGTTGATTAGTATCAAAAACAAAGCATATTATATATAATAACTTATTATAGGTATGGACAATAATTACTTAGGGATTTAAATGGAAATTTTCGCAACAGGTTTAAACTACAAAACTGCTCCAGTTGAAATAAGGGAAAAGTTAGCCATCACAGAGGATATGTATCCTGAAATCCTATCAAAACTAAACCAAATTCCAACAATTTATGAAAGTTGCATCTTATCTACATGTAACAGAGTTGAGATTTATGGAATAACTGATGATATACAGAACTCTTTTAATGAAATTCTTAAAATACTTTCATCATATTCAGGAATAAAAATTGATGAACTAAAAAAGTATGTATTTCTATACATAGATAAAGAAGCGATCAAACATATATTCAGTGTTTCTTCCAGCATAGACTCCATGGTAATTGGAGAGCCTCAAATTGTATGCCAGTTTAAAGATGCATTCTCAAAATCTAGAGAACAGAAAACAGTTAAACATATAATGACAAGACTTTTTGATAAAGCAATGAATGTTTCCAAAAAAATCAGAACTTCAACAGGCATAAGCAAAAGGGCTGTCTCAATAAGCTATGCTGCAATTGAACTTGCAAAAAAAATATTCGGAGATTTATCAGACAAAAATGTTCTTCTCCTTGGTGCCGGAGAAATGGCTGAGCTTGCTGCGAGACATCTGGCATCTTCAGGGGTAAAACATATTTTTGTATCAAACAGAACATTTGAAAAAGCCGTCCAACTGGCAGATGAGTTCGGCGGTTCAGCAATAAGATTTAACAAATTGTTTGAATTTCTCCCTGAAGCAGACATAATCATTGTCTCAACAGGTGCAAAAGAGCCTATTCTCAGGAAAGAGCATTTCAAATCCATTGAAAAACAAAGACACGGGAAACCTGTGTTCATCATAGATATATCTGTCCCAAGAAATGTAGCAGACGACGTAAATGAACTGGAAAATGTATTTTTATACAACATAGATGACCTTAAAACAGTAGTAGATAAAAACCTGGAAGAAAGAAAAATCGCCGCAGAAAGTGCAAAACTCCTTATTGAAGAAGAGGTGACCAAGTTTGATAAATGGTTAAAACAACTGAAGGTAAATCCTGTTATATCAAAGGTCAGAAACTATGCAGATGAAATTAGAGAAGCACAGCTTGAAAGATTATTTAGGGATATGCCATATCTAAATGAAAAGGAAAGAGAAAATATAGACCTCGCTGTCAGGGCTATAATCAACAAACTTCTCCATCGTCCAACAATGTATATAAAAGACAAAGCCACTAAAGAAAACAGCGAACTGTATGTAGAGATATTTGAAGATATGTTTAGTTCAAGATGGGATTTAAGAAGAAAACATACAAACAAGACACCTTCTAAGAAAGGAAAAGGCAGTGAAAAATAAGATACTGCTTTATGTTGCTGTATTCTTTCTTATTTTAATTTTGTTTTCCCAGATAACCCAAATATTCACAGGAATAGAAATATCAAAGCTAAAACCTGTGCAAGGAAAAATAGAAAACTTTACCTTAGTCGGTGTTAATTCAGACAGATATATCTTAAAAGGTAAAAGTATGTTAGAACTTCAGAATAGAATACTAATAGATAATTTCAATCTTAAATACATAAAAAATAATGAAACTATCTTTATTAATTCAGAGCAAGCTACATATCACAAAAGGAAAAATTTCCTGGATTTATTTAAGAATGTTAAAATAACAACAGGCAAAATGAAGTTATATACAGATAAGTTAAGAATTCTTGTTAATGAACGAAGAGCTTATAATACAACAAAAGTAAAGCTTGTATCTGATAATATGGAAACCTTGGGAGAAAATATTTTTATAAATTTAAAACAGGAAAATATGAAACTTGAAAATGTAAAAACCATATACAGAGGTTCTTAAGTATGCTAAGACTTCTTATAACTTTTTTGCTAATAACCGGAACAATATATGCAGAAACAACAGGAAAAAAACAAATACCTATTGTTATAGAAGCTGATACTTTAAACTATTCTAAAAAAGACAATCTACTTATATATAAAGGAAATGTTGTCGTTAAAAAAGAAGATTTTGTTCTACACTCAGACATGTTAAAAATACTCCTTGACCAGAAAGGAGATATAAACCGAATAATAGCTATAGGACATGTTCATTTTAAAAAAGGAAATAGAACAGGAAAAAGTGATAAAGCAGAATATTTTAAGGATAAAAACTACATAATACTAACAGGCAATGCACAACTACAGCAAAATAATAACATAATAGAAGGGGAGAAAATCATATATTATCTTGATACAGAAAAAGCAGAGGTTGTCGGTCAAAAGAAAAGAGTTAGAACCATATTCTTCCCTAAAGAAGAACAAGGGGAGAAATAACCATGACATATTTAGAGTTTTTCGGTCTAAAAGAAGACCCTTTTAAAATAACGCCAGACCATAAATATTTTTATCCTTCCAGAGCCCATAGAATAGCCGATGATTTGCTTAAATATGTAGTTAAACATGGTGAGGGTTTTTGTGTTATTACAGGAGAACCGGGAACAGGAAAAACAACAGTTATAAGAAAATTCATCAGTTCACTGAAAGACAATATTATATATGCCCTTATACTGACACCTAATTTACAGCCTGATGAGTTTCTAAAAGTTGTCTTTGAAGACTTAGGAATTCAGATTGAAGCAGATTCAAAACATGAACTTCTAAAAAAATTCAGGGATTTTCTTGAAGAAAAAGTAAAAGAGGGCAAAAAAGTAATGATTATTGTTGATGAAGCCCAAAATCTTCCTGTTGAAACGCTGGAAGAACTGAGACTTCTTTCTAATCTGGAAACAGAAAATGAAAAACTTGTTCAGATAATACTTCTGGGACAGCCTGAGCTTGATAAAAAATTAAAACTGCCTGAACTAAGACAGTTAAATCAGCGAATAACAAACAAAATAAAACTATTTCCGTTATCTGAGGATGAAACATTCAGGTATATATATCACCGTCTCGCAATAGCAGGTAAAGGAAACATTAGATTTGAAGATAAAGCAGTTAAAAAAATACATAAATACTCAAAAGGTATCCCAAGATTAATAAACATACTTGCTTCCCGTTCATTAATGTCTGCATTTATGTTAGGTTCATTTGTTGTTAAACCTGAAAATGTAGATGCAGCAAAAGAAACCCTTAATCCTGATATGGTGGGAAGTGATTCAATAGACCTATTTACCAGAAACAAAATCATCATATACTCGTTGATAATTGCCAACGTTATAGGTATTATGTATTTAGTTTATAAACTGTTTATTGAGGGATGAATGGAAAAAGAAATAAAAAAAGTAAAATCAATTAAAGGAACATTAAGAGTTCCTTCTGATAAATCCATTTCCCACAGAGCAATAATAATCACATCCCTTGCAGACGGAATAAGCACTGTTAAAAATTTCCTCAGGGCAGGGGACACATTAACAACCCTTAGCGTATACAGAAAATTAGGTGTAAAAATAGAAGATGAAAATCAGGTTTTAAAAGTTCATGGAAAAGGATTAAAAGGGCTTACTGAACCTGATGATATTCTTGATATGGGTAATTCAGGAACAACAACAAGGCTGACTATGGGCGTTCTTGCAGGGCAGGATTTGTTCGCAGTTATGACAGGGGATGATAGCCTTAGGAAAAGACCTATGGGAAGGGTTATAAAACCTTTATCAGAAATGAATGCAATTTTGTATGGAAGAAATAATAATAATCTTCTCCCTGTTGCAGTAAAAGGAAATAGATTGAAAGGAATATACTTCTTTAATGAAAAAGCAAGTGCCCAGGTAAAGTCTGCCCTTTTGCTTGCAGGACTTAACTCTGAAGGAGAAACTATCGTTGAAGAACCTGTAAAATCAAGAGACCATACAGAAAAAATGCTTATCTCAATGGGGGCAGATATAAAAATAGATGAAGACAGCACCTATAAAGTCAGTATAAAGTCCGGAAAATCTTTATCCCCGATAGAAATAGATGTTCCTGCAGATCCTTCTTCAGCTGCATTTTTTGCTGCTGCTGCAGTGATTGTTCCCGATTCTGAGCTTACTCTAAAAGATATCTTAATTAATCCCACAAGGGACGGATTTTTCAGAAAACTAAAGGAAATGGGAGCAGATATAGAATACACAAATATAAGAGAAAAGGCCGGAGAACAGGTTGCAGATATAATAGTCAGATACTCTCCTGACCTGAAAGGAATAGAGATTAAAAAAGAAGATATTGCCTCAATGGTTGATGAGATTCCTGTCCTTGCAATAGTAGCAACACAGGCAGAAGGAGAAACAATCATAACAGGTGCCGAGGAATTAAGGGTAAAAGAAAGTGACAGAATAAAAGCTGTGGTTGAGAATTTCAAAAGACTTGAATTACAGATAGAAGAACTACCAGACGGTATGATTATCCGTGGCAAACAAAAAATAAAAGGTGGTATCGTAGATAGTTATAAAGACCACAGGATTGCCATGGCTTTCAGCATTTTAGGATTAATCTCTGAAAATGGTATTAAAATAAAAGATGCCGATTGTGCGTATATATCCTATCCTACATTTTATGAAGACCTGCAGTCTGTAATACACAAGTAATTATTTTTTCCTGTATAACCAGAAAAGTATAGCCCCAAAATAAGCTATAACGATAATTGCATAAACAGCAGGATTGATACTGCCTTTCTGGATTAGCTTTATAAAATAAGTATTAAATGCCATATAAATAATTGAGATAATAACAACAATGCCAATTAAAGTATCTCTGCTCTTTTCAACCTGAATTCCCATCAAAAACCCAATGATCCCGATAAACAAAAATGGAATAGTAAACAAAATCCTATCCGTTAAAACTGCGATAGCCCTGTTCCTTTGCCCGTTATTTTTTTCTTTTATAATCTCAATCAGCTTTTCATTCTCCATATCTTCAAATTCATACTTTTTCATATAATCTACAGATAAATCGAAATCATACTTTTCAAACTTGAGCAGGTTAAAACCTTCCTGTGAAGGAATCTGTATATAGCCATTTTTTAGGATTATATGATTTCCTCTAAATGTCGCTTTTTTTGCAGATATGCTCAGTCCACCATTTCCGTTATATATAAAGATATCTTCCATTGAGTTTTCATTTTTTTTGCCAACGTAAATAGTTAGCCTTTCTGAAAGTTTCATAAAGTTTTTTTCTGAAACAGAATCAAGTATATGTTGCTTAACATTAATTGTTATGAACTGTGCCCTTTCCCTGTTTGCATATGGCACAAGAAAAAGACTTATAATACCTGCAAGTATCACAAAAACAATTGATAGCCATATAACAGGAGAAACAAGTTGCCCCCGGGAAACCCCTGAAGAATAAATCGCATATATTTCCCTATTCTCCCGTAACGAATAACCAACTATAAGAGAAGCAATAAAAAATCCAAAAAATACCTGATATTTTAAAAATGAAAGATTTACAAAAAACAAAACCTGTAAAAATTTAAAAAGCCCTATATGATACAAAATAGATGGCAGGTGAAGAAGCTGGGAAGATACAATTACAATAGAAAAAAAACCAATAAGCAGTAAAAAGTTTTTTATCAGATTCCAGCTGATATAACGATATAGTATTTTCATCTATAAGATTTTAGCATAATTACAGCTTACGGACGAATCCCTTTGAAAGATTATGTTTCTTTTTAAATTGATAAGCCTCTTTCCTATTTTTAAAACTTCCTATTAAAACTTTATATAGTTTTCCTTCTTTGTGAATATAAACATTTGGAAGATTAAGCTTTTTCTTAAGTTTTTCAGCATTTGATAAAGAACTTAATGCTCCTATCTGTATGTAATAACCTGATGGAAGGTTTGAAACCACTACAGGTTTACCAGAAGTTTTTGTCTTTACCGGTGTCTTTTTAGCTACCTTTTCTGTTTTTTTAGCAATTTCTTTACTTTCTGTTTTTGCTTTTGCTGTTGTTGCTTTAGTATTTTCGGATTTTTTAGCTGTATTTTGTTTTGCTTCCTTCTTGACCTGTTTTGGAGTTTCCTGTTTTTTCTTTTCAGGTTTAACGGCTTTTACCTGGCTTGCTGTCTTTTCTTCTAATTTTTTAATTGCTTCCTCTGCTGTGGTTTCTGTCTTGTTTTCTTTCTTTACTTCCTGCTTTTGTTCTGCTTGGGATATATCGGCTTGATTTTCTTTTACTTCTTGATTTTGTGCTGCCTGCTGAGTAGAAACAGGATTTACAGGTTTCTGGGTGTTTTCGGCCACAATATTAACTTCCGGCTCAGATACAGTTTTATCTTTTCCTGAATACAGATAAACTCCTATGATAGCAAACACAATAACAATAAAAATTCCTGACAAAAATATTATTACTCTTTCTATCTTTTCCTGTCTATTTTTTACTTCTTCAATCCTCTTTATTGCATCTTTTAAATCCTGGTCCATTTTACATCCTCTCTACAGGAGTTATTCCCATTAGCTTAAAAAGTGTTCTAAGGGCTTCCCTAATAGCTTTTAAAAGATACAGTCTTGCCCTCATTAAATTTTCGTCATCACCAATTAAAAACTTAAAGTTGTTGTAATAGTAATGGAACTGGGATGCAAGTTCATAGGTTATCTGTGTTAGCTTATGGGGTTGCTGTTTAATAGCTGCTTCTCTGATTAAATCCGGTATAAAGGCAAGGTCTTTTATTAATGCCCTTTCTGTCTCTTCTTTTAGAAGGGATATATCTGCTTCAAAATCTTTTTCAGGGTCAAGTCCAAATCTTTCTTTTGCCTCCCTGAAGACACTGCAAATTCTTGCGTGGGCATACTGGACATAATAGACAGGGTTTTCTGATGATTTTTTTAAGGCAAGGTCTATATCAAAATTCAGGTGTGTATTACTGTCTTTGGTTAGGAAGAAATATATAACAGCATCTTTGCCTACTTCGTTTATTAGGTCTTTCAGGGTTACAAACTCACCTGCCCTTTTGGACATTTTGACTTCTTTGCCTTCTTTGAACAGCTTAACAAGCTGAATGAAAATCACCCTTAACCAGTCATCTGGCACACCAAAGGCTTTAACCGCAGCTTTTAGCCTTGGGAAATATCCGTGATGGTCTGCACCCCAAACATTCAGGGCAAAATCATATCCCCTCTGGAATTTATCATAATGATAGGCTATATCTGCTGCAAAGTATGTATATGAACCATCTGATTTTATAATAACCCTGTCTTTGTCATCTCCATAAATGGAGGTTTTTACCCATACTGCACCTTCCTTTTCATAAATAAGACCCTTTTCTTTCAGAAAGTTAATAGCCTCGTCTACTTTTCCGGAGGTATAAAGCTTTTTCTCACTGAACCATATATCAAATTCAACACCAAACTCTTTAAGGTCATTTTTTATTTTCTCTAAAAGCATCTCTTTGGCAAACTCTGCACAAAAATCTATAGCCTGCTGCTTATCAACAAAAGAGAGTATTTTTTCCCTTTCGTATTTATATAGATGCTGTGCTATCTCTTTTATATACTCCCCGTGATATCCATCTTCCGGGAATGGATAATCAGGTTCTTCTATCTGGCGAAATCTTGCATATACAGACTCACCTAATTTTTTAATCTGGTTGCCGGCATCATTTATATAAAATTCCCTATCTACTTTATAGCCAATATACTCAAACAGATTTGATTGAACATTTCCTACAACTGCTCCTCTACCGTGTCCAAGATGGAGAGGTCCTGTTGGATTTGCACTTACGAACTCAACATTTACCCGGCCAAGATTTTTTTCCTTAGCGGCTCCGTAATTGTCCTTTTCTTTTAATATCGTTTCTAAAACTTTTTTGTAATATTCCTGTGATAAGAACAGATTTATAAATCCGGCTCCGGCAACTTCAACTTTTGAAAATTCCGGCAGCTTCTCCAGAATTTCTTTAATCTGATTTGCTATATCCAGAGGCTTTTTCTTCAGAGTTTTTGTAAGTAAAAAGGCAACATTTATTGAAAGGTCTCCAAATTTGTCTTCCTTTGGAATATCAATTTTTATTTTATCAGCAACTTCTTTAACCTGTGGTATTTCTTTTTCTAATGTGGTCAATATTTTCTCTTTAAGCTCCTGTTTCATTTTTCTCCTTCTTCAGTTTTTTAATTTATTTTACAATAATAAGGTTGCCTAAAATAACACAAAGAGGTGGGAAAGTGCAGAAGTTCATATTTATTACCGGCGGTGTTTTATCCTCCCTTGGAAAAGGCGTTGCATCTGCAAGTATCGGTTCAATTCTTGAAAGTATGGGCTATAAAATTACCTTTTTGAAACTTGACCCTTATCTGAATATAGACCCAGGGACAATGAACCCTTATCAGCATGGAGAGGTTTATGTTACTGAGGATGGAGCAGAAACAGACCTTGATTTAGGGCATTATGAGAGATTTACCAATGTTGTTTTAACCAAATACAACAATACAACTTCTGGAAAGCTATATCACACACTTTTAGAAAAAGAAAGAAGAGGTGCTTATCTTGGTGCTACTGTTCAGGTTATTCCCCATTTCACTAATGAAATTATCAGAAGTATAGAAAAAGCAGCAGCAAAATCGGAAATAGCACTGGTAGAAATCGGCGGAACAGTAGGAGATATAGAAAGTTTGCCATTTTTAGAGGCTATCAGACAGATGGGTCTTGAGCTTGGAAGGGAAAATGCTCTGTTTATTCATCTTACATACGTTCCATATATAAAAGCTGCAGGAGAGTTGAAAACAAAACCTTCCCAGCATTCAGTAAAGGAACTTAGAGCAATAGGTATCCAGCCTGATATTCTGATATGCCGTGCAGACAGACCGCTACCTAAGGCAATTAAAAGAAAACTTGCACTATTTACAAATGTTGATGAAGAGGCGGTTATATCCGCACCTGATGTAGATATTATTTATAAATTACCCCTTTATTTCCACAGAGAAAAAATTGACCAGATTATTGCCAGACAGCTGAACCTTGAATATAAAGAACCTGACCTAAAACACTGGCAAAAAATTGTTAATACCCTTTCAAAACTAACTGAAGAAGTTGATATTGCCGTTGTCGGAAAATATGTTGAACTTAAAGATGCTTACAAAAGTATCATAGAAGCCTTTACCCATGCTCAAATTCCAAACAATGTAAAAGTAAATCTCCACTGGATAAATGCAGATGAATTGACAGAAGAAAATATTGAGGAAAAATTAAAAGATGTAGATGGTATTCTGGTTCCCGGTGGATTTGGAGAAAGAGGTGTTGAAGGAAAGATACTAACGGCAAAATACGCAAGGGAAAATAAAATCCCATACTTTGGAATATGTCTTGGTATGCAGGTTGCAGTTATTGAATTTGCCAGAAATGTGGCAGGACTAAAAGAGGCTAACTCAACAGAGTTTGACCAGAACACCCCCTATCCTGTAATAGACCTTATGCCTGAACAGAGAGGGGTTGATAAAAAAGGTGGAACAATGAGACTTGGTGCTTATAAATGCACACTGGTAGAAGGGACAAAGGCTTACTCAATATACGGAGAAAAAGAAATCTATGAAAGACACAGACATAGATATGAGGTAAATCCGGAATTTAGACCTATATTAGAGGAAAACGGGCTTGTGGTTTCAGGGGTTTATAAAGCAAAAAATCTGGTTGAAATTATTGAACTTCCTGAAGACAAGCATCCATGGTTTGTTGCTTGCCAATTTCACCCTGAATTTAAGAGCAAACCGTTCAAGCCACATCCATTATTTGTGGCATTTGTTAAGGCTTCTTATGAAAAGAAAAAAGGTAAACAAAAATGAATATCTTAGACAAGCTGTTTAACCCTAAATCAATAGCAATTATAGGAGCAACGGATAAAAAGGAAAAAGTAGGATATGCAATTTTCAGAAATATTATAGATGGTGGTTTTAAAGGAAAGGTATACCCTGTAAACAAACGACTTAAAGAGTTAGAAGGGTATACCGTTTATTCATCTGTGCTGGAAATTCCCGACCAGATAGACCTTGCAATAATTGCTATTCCTATTGTTTATATCCCAGAAGTTTTTGACCAGCTTGGAAAGAAAGGAGTTAAAACAGCAGTTGTGATATCAGCAGGTGGAAAGGAAGCCGGTGAAGAGGGTAGGAAAATAGAAGAAACCTTGAAGGAAAAAGCAAAACAGTATGGAATAAGATTTCTAGGTCCTAACTGTCTTGGATTTGCAAATACACTAATTGACCTGAATGCTAACTTTGGACTGGATAAACCACTTAAAGGAAAAACTGCTTTTATTTCCCAAAGTGGTGCCTTATTTACAGCTATTATGGACTGGGCACTTCAAGAGAAAATAGGATTTTCTTACGCGGTTAGCATAGGAAATATGGCTGATATAGATTTTGGAGACCTTATTGAGTATTTAGGAGAAAAGGAAGAAGTAGAAACGATCCTTATATATATGGAAAGTCTCACAAGACCTGAAAAGTTTGTTAAGGCTTGCCGCAATATCACACTTAAAAAACCTGTAATAATCGCAAAAGCAGGAAAATCAGAAGCAGGACAGAAAGCAGCCGTATCCCATACAGGAGCAATAGCAGGAAAAGACTTTTTATACTCGGCTTTATTCAAAAGGGTAGGAGCCCTAAGGGTTGAAAATGTTCTACAGCTGTTTGATATGACAGAGGCCTTATCCAAAGAACCTATTCCTGAGGGAAACAGCTTTGCTGTTGTTACAAACGCAGGTGGACCCGGGGTTATGGCTGCAGATGAGTTTGATAAATGGCATACTCCACCTGCCAAACTATCTGAAGAAACAATGGAAAAGCTTAATCAGATACTTCCACCGGTATGGAGTCATAACAACCCTGTAGATATAATCGGAGATGCTCCACCTGAAAGATATAGAGAAACATTAAAAATTCTGTTTGATGCTCCTGAAATAGACGGAATAATCTGTATCCTTACCCCCCAATTTATGACTAAACCACTGGAAAGCGCACAGGCTTTTTACGAGATATCCAAAGACCAGAAAAAACCTTTTTATTCTGTTCTACTGGGAGGAGAAAAACTAGAGCAGGCCAAACAATTTTTGGAAGAACATGATATTCCGGTTTTTGAAACACCTGAAGAAGCTGTTGATAGCATGTTTATGGCTTGGGAATATAGATACAACACAAAACTTTTATCAAAAGATAACATATCCCTAAGGGTAGATAGGAAAATTGAGGTTGAAAAATTTATAGTATCTAAAATAGAAAACAATCAGCTTTTGTTAACAGAATTAGATGTTAAAAAAATTCTGAAAGCTTACGGTATACCTGTAAATCCTACGTTCAATGCTAAAACAAAAGAGGATGCAATAAAAATAGCACAGGAAATAGGCTTTCCTGTGGTCATGAAAATAAATTCACCGGATATACTTCATAAATCAGATGCCGGCTGTGTAATTCTTGATATTAAGGATATATCTCAGGCTGAAAAGGCATACGAAACTATTATCCAGAATGCTATTGCTTACAAAAAAGATGCAAGAATAGAGGGTGTTATTGTAGAAAAACAGGTTAAAGGAGATTTTGAGCTGGTTATAGGAAGCAGCTATGACAGATTGTTTAAACAATATATTATGTTTGGAATGGGTGGAACATTTGTTGAATTTTTTAAAGATGTATCATTTGATTTTATTCCCCTATCAGAAACAGTTGCAAAGGAAATTATTTCTTCAACCAAGATTTATAAACTTTTAAAAGAGGGTTTCAGAGATAAAAAACCGGTGGAAATCAGAAACCTTGTAAATATATTAATGAATGTATCTAATTTATTACAAAGTTTTCCGGAAATTGAAGAACTGGATATAAATCCACTGATTGTAAAAGAAAATCAGGTATGGGCTGTAGATGGAAGGATAAAACTCCAATCAGAAATTAGAAAAAATTCAATCCTTGTTTAAGGAGGTGGCAGTGATAAAAGAAGAATTAACCCCAAAACAGATAGTTCAGGAACTTGATAAATATATCGTTGGTCAAAAAGAAGCCAAAAAAGCAGTGGCAATTGCCCTGAGAAATAGATGGAGAAGACAACAACTACCGGAAGAATTAAGGGATGAAGTAATCCCTAAAAATATTCTTATGATAGGACCAACAGGTGTAGGTAAAACCGAAATAGCCAGAAGACTGGCAAACCTCGTTGGTGCACCTTTTATAAAGGTCGAAGCAACAAAATTTACAGAAGTTGGTTATGTAGGAAGAGACGTAGAAAGTATTATAAGAGAGCTTGCAGAAGCTTCCTTTAAAATGGTTAAAGCAGAAAAAATGGAAGAGGTTCAGGAAAAAGCCAGAAAGTTAGCAGAAGAAAAAGTTCTTGACTACCTTGTCCCAAGAAGAGTGAGAACTTTTGGCAGCCTTGGCGGAGAAGTTGAGGAAGAAAGTTCACCTGCCAGAGAAAAGTTCAGGGAAATGTTACAAAAAGGAGAGTTAGACGACAGAGTAATTGAGATAGATGTTGAAGAAAAACCTGTTTCGGTAATAGGCGGTGTGATTGCTCCAGGAATGGAAGATATTGAAAATCAACTGAGGGATTTATTCTCAAATCTAACTCCATCAAAAAGGAAAAAAAGGAAAGTAACAGTCAAAGAAGCCCTTAAAATTCTTCAACAACAGGAAGCTGAAAAACTTATAGATATGGATGAGGTTGCATCCGAAGCAGTTTACAGGGCTGAGAACTTCGGAATAGTGTTTATTGATGAGATAGACAAAGTGGCAGGTAAATCTGTAGGTTCATCTCCGGATGTATCAAGGGAAGGTGTTCAAAGGGATTTACTGCCCATTGTTGAAGGAACAACAGTATCAACAAAATACGGTCCAATAAAAACAGACCATATCTTATTTATAGCAGCAGGGGCATTTCATTTATCAAAACCATCGGACCTTATACCTGAACTACAGGGAAGATTTCCAATCAGAGTTGAACTACAACCATTGACAAAAGAGGATTTTGTCAAAATATTAACACAGCCTAAAAATGCGCTTATAAAACAGTATAAAGCCCTAATGGAAACTGAAGGAGTTCATCTGGAATTTACAGACGACGCTATTGAGGCTATTGCCGAGATAGCAGAGGAGGTAAACGAAAAGACAGAAAATATCGGTGCAAGAAGACTCCATACAATACTTGAAAGAATTATGGAGGATTACTCATTTGAAGCACCTGACCTTAAAGGACAGCATATAATAATTGATGAAAAGATAGTTAAACAAAAACTTGAAAATGTAGTCCAAAGCGAAGACCTTACAAGGTATATACTTTAGGAGGTGATAGATATGGCTGAGAAAAAAACAAAACAGGAAGAAAAAAAACAGCCACAAGAAGAAGAGGTAAATCTTGATGTAATTAAACAAGACCTTGAAAGATTAAAGCAGGATTTAGAAAGACTGAAACTAAAAACCATTGAAAGAACACCAGGAGAAATGATAAAAAAGGAAACGGTGATTAAAGTTTTAGATGAAACAGAAAATATTGTAAAGAAAACATTTGCCGTTATTGAGGGTGCAATAATTGGTGCTATTGAAGGTGCAAAGAAAAATCTAAAATAAGAGGTGGAAGAAATGGAAGAACAACTCAACGAAGCCCCTATTCCTTTCTCTGAGTTGCTTAAAGAGATTGATGTAAAGGATAAAGCAACTGCTTATGTGCTTATTGAAGCAAATCCTCCGGATATCCCTTATATAATGGAGGAACTTGCCAAAATAGAAAATGTAAGGTCTGCAGATGTCGTAACAGGTATATATGACATAATCATATTTTTGGAAGGTGAAGACCAGAACGAAATAGGAAAGGTTGTTATTAGAGATATCCACTCTATAAAAGGAGTAAAAAAGGCAACCACCTGCATGGTGGTTAAGATTTAAAATCTTCTATGTCCTGCAGGTACCCAGTCATCTCTAAATGGCGGGGGTACTTTCTTTAATTTTCTTTTACATACCTTCTTTGTTTTTACTTTTATAAGCTTATTTCCCTTGAAATACTTCAATCTGACAATTCTACATTTTCCATGCCAGCCATCTGGCACGGCAATTATTCTTACGTGTTCTTTACATTTATAACATCTATACTCTATAGGTCTATCATATTCTACACATTCATCAGCAGCTCTGGAAGATATTTCTGCTATTGTTCCTGTAAGTACAGCACCCACAACACCACCTATAAAAGCACCTCTCCATGGGTTTTCCTCGTCTAATATTGCACCTACAGCCGAACCTGCAGCACCTCCGATAACAGCACTTTCATAGGAACGTTTATAACAGGATATAAAAATAACTGCTGCAGATAATAAAAGGACTAAAAATCTACCCATATTACTGACCTCCTTGAACCTGCCTGATTCTTCTGGCAAGTTCTCTGATGGCTTCCATCTGGGACATTCCTTGTTCCATCAGTTCCCTGACTGTCTGGGCTTTTGCAAGGGTATTAACAACCTCTTCCACATCTCCGGTTATTTCACATTCATTTTTTCCTTCTTGAATAGTTTGTAAAATACAGTTTTCCAGCTGTTCAGGTGTAAACTTACTGGCAAGCTCTTTAATTTCTCTTATATTCATTTTTCTACTCCCTGAACTCTTCTAATTCTTCTGGCAAGCTCTCTGATAGCCTCAACCTCTGTCATTCCTTGTTCCATCAACTCTCTAACAGTTTCAGCTTTTGCAAGTGTATTCAGAATTTCCATTACATTCCCTGAGAGTTCACATCCTTCCAAAGTTGGATGTCCTATCTTAAGGGTCTGGTCTATACACATCTCCAGTTGTTCAGGGGTAAACTTCTTTGCAAGCTCTTTTATTTCTTTGATATTCATAGCTTAATCCTGCCTTTATATTTTTTGGCAAGTTCTCTTCTTGTTTCTCTTTCTTTTATAGCCTGGCGTTTCTCATATTTTGCTTTACCTCTTGCAAGGGCTATTTCCAGCTTTGCCTTACCATTTTTAAAATACAGTTTAAGTGGAATGATTGTCAGTCCTTTTTCCTGAACTTTTCCCATAAGTTTCAAAATTTCCCTTTTGTGCAGGAGAAGTTTTCTTTTTCTGTATGGGTCGTGCTGAAGACGTGCAGCAGGTTTATAAGGAGCTATATACATATTGTAAACATAAGCCTCCCCATCATCTATTCTGATAAATGAGTCCTTTAGATTAACTGCACCTTCCCTTATTGATTTGACTTCTGAGCCTTCTAGAACAAGACCGGCCTCATAGGTTTCCAGTATGTCATAGTTGTGATAAGCCGGTTTGTTTGTTGTCACTACTTTTATTCCCATTTTTTACCCTTTTCCAAGTTAGAATATTTATAAATTAAAGCACAAAAAAGGAAAAAGCTATGAAAAAATTTCTGATACTGTTTTTTCTGATTTTTAATATATCCTATGCGCAAGTTTTTTACAAATTAGAAGTCCAGATTACACCTGAAAAAAATCTTTTAACAGGAAAAGCTGTTATTTATTCTGACAGACCTGAGGAAATCAGGATTTACTTAAAAGGATTTAATATATCTTCGATTTATTACCAGAACAAAAATTTATCGCCGGAAAACCAGCTTAAGCTTAAAATCTCTCCAGAAAATAAAGTTGAGATTAATTATTCAAAGAAATTTTTAGATTTTAATTCAGAGAATATAATTACTGACGAATTTATAAGTTTGACAGACAACTGGTATCCTTATGTTGATAAACTTACCATTTACAATCTCTCTGCCACAGCTCCTAAAAATTTTATTCTTATCTCTGAGTCTGAAAAGGTATCAACAAAAGAAGCAAAAGAAACAAAAACACATCATTTTGAGTTTCCATATCCTACAGAAATAATTCATCTTATTGGTTCAACAAAATACCAGATAAAAAGAAAAGAGTTTGATGGACTGACTATAGAGGCGTATTTCTTTGAAAAAGATTCTGATTTAGCTGAAAAATATATAAACTCAGCATACAAATATATTCAGGATTACTCACAACTTGTAGCCAAATACCCTTACAAAAGATTTTCAATAGTGGAAAATGCATTTCCTACAGGATACTCAATGCCTACTTTTACTCTGATAGGCCAGCAAATTATAAAATTTCCATTTATAGTAGAAAAATCTTTAGCCCATGAAATTCTCCATCAGTGGTTTGGTTGTTCTGTGTATATCAAAGGTGGAAACTGGGCTGAGGGACTTACAACATATCTCTCAGACTATAGACTATCAGAGGATAAAAAAAGATACAGAAAAAATGTTCTTCTAAAATATCTGGCTTATGCTAAAAATGATTATCCATTAAGCAAATTCTACGGAAAAACAGACCTGAAATCAGAGGCTATCGGTTACGGAAAATCAATGTTTTTCTTTCATATGCTAAAAAATGAGATAGGAGAGGAGAACTTTAAAAAGGCAATATCCCTTTTTTACTCCAGCTTCAAATTCAGTCAGGCTTCATGGGAAGACCTAAAAACTGTTTTTCAACAGATTTCAGATAAGAATTTAGACTACTTCTTCAAGCAGTTTGTATACAAAAAAGGTATGCCTGACTTTCAAATCAAATTTAAAGACCTTGTTATGAAGGATGACGGCTTTCATATATTTTTTGAGATTATCCAGAAGCAACCTTATAGACTTAAAATTCCGATAACTGTTGAGACATACCTGGGAGATGAAAGATTTACCGTAAATCTCACTAAAACAAAACAGGAGTTTGAGATTGTCACAAAAAATGAACCATTAAAAATGCTTATAGACAGGGATTATAATCTTTTTAGAAATCTAAAATGGGAAGAGATTAATCCTGTTTTATATTTTGTAAATGGTTCAATTAAGCCGGTTATTTATATTCCGGAAAACGAAGTCAAGTATGCTCCTATTGTAAAACACTTTCCAGAGGCAGTTTTAAAATATCCACAGGAGTTTAGCTATAAAAACATTCAGGAAAAAAATGTATTTATAATGGGTGGAGATAATCCGGTTGCTTCAAGAATTCTTGGAAAAAAATACAATACAGATAAAACTTATGTTGAACTGTTTAAAAATCCTTTTGGAAAATCAGATGTAATCGCAGTTTTCAACGTAAAAACCCCTGAAGAAGCAAAAATTCTCGCCAGAAAAATTATCCATTACGGTAAATACTCAAAATTAGTGCTGGAAAATGGAAAAGTTCTAAATAAAACTGTTAAAAATGCAATAGATGGTATCAGAGTAAAACTCAGGGAAAAAGCAGAAATAGTAGCAAAAAACGGCATTAAAGATTTTCAAAATCTGATTAATGATGCCCTGAAGAAACAGGTGATTTATCTGGGAGAACAGCATGTCCAGTTTTCTGACCATGCATTCCAGCTTAGTGTGATAAAAGCCATCCATCAAAAATATCCTCAAATCGCCGTTGGAATGGAGATGTTCCAGCGTTCAAAACAGCCTATTATTGACCAGTTTATAAATGGAGAAATATCTGAAAAAGAATTTTTGAAAAAATCAGGTTATTTTGTAGCATGGAGATATAACTATCATTTATACAGGCCTATACTCCTTTACTGCAGAAAACATAAAATTCCTGTTATAGCTCTTAACATAGATAGTTCTATAATCAAAAAAGTTTCCTCAAAAGGTATTTCAGCCTTGTCCCCTGAAGAGAAAAAACTACTTCCTGAGAATATGAATTTTACAGATTTTGAATATACAGTTTTCCTCAGGGAGATATTCAGCCAGCACAAATCAATGGATAAAAAGAGATTTTATAACTTTATCCAGTCCCAGATAATATGGGATGAGACCATGGCACAGACTATCTCCAATTACATAAAAAACAATCCTGATAGGAAAATCATCGTCCTTGCAGGAAGCGGTCATATCAGATTTAGATACGGAATTCCTTCCAGAGTAGAAAGAAGAACAGGCAAAAAAGGACTAACGGTGGTCATAGATGACCAGCTTAAGAAAGACATTTCAGATTATATTGTTTATACTGCCCAGCTTGAAGGAGAAAAAGAGAAAAAATTAGGTGTGCTTGTTGAACCTGCAGTAAAAGGCTTAAAAGTTATAGGAGTTGCAGAAAAAGCTGTGGCAAAAAAAGCAGGTATTAAAAAAGGAGATATTATAATTGAGTTTAATGGAGTGCCTGTTGAGAATTTATCCCAGCTAAAAACAGAAATATTCTTTTCAGGGAAAAAAGCTGATATAACAGTTCTAAGAAATGGTAAAAGACTCAAACTAAAACTTAATTTTTGACAGAAAAGTTTTCCGTGCTATATTTTTTCCTTATGGAAACCCTGAAATATTACAAAAATAAAATAGCATACACAAAAATACTTCCCCCTGTGGAAGCCCAATACGGACAGTTTGATTTTGAAAACAAAAAAATAGAAAAATTTTTGCAGGAAAAAAATATCAGACTGTATTCCCATCAGGCTGAGGGTCTTAAACTGGTCAAAGAAGGAAAAAATATTGTTGTAACCACACCAACAGCCTCAGGAAAATCATTTATTTATATCCTTTCTGTTCTTGAAAGACTGCATCAAAACCCAGAAAGTAAAGCTATAGTGGTTTTTCCACTGAAAGCCCTTGCCAGAGACCAGTATGGAAAAATAATGGATTTAATATTTGAAACAGGTATAAATGCAACTGTAGAAGTATACGACGGGGATACACCAAAGGATAAAAGACAGGAGATAAAAAGAAATCCTCCGAACTTTTTGATTACTACCCCTGATATGTTGAATGTAGGTATTCTACCTTATCATACAGGGTGGGCTTCATTTTTTGAAGAGCTTGAGTTTGTAGTCCTTGATGAAATACATGCTTACAGAGGTGTTTTAGGTTCCCATATATCAAATATAATCAGAAGACTAAAAAGGATAATCGGGTATTATAGGAGTAAAAAACCTGTTTTCATAATGAACTCTGCAACAATACATAACCCTGCAGGATTTGCTTCTAAGCTTATTCAGGATGAAGTTATTGAAATTTCAAAATCAGGGGCACCGCTACCAGAAAGGGAAGTCCAGATTTTTAGAGGCCTGAGAAACAACGAAAAAGCAGAACTCATAGCAAATACAGTTATTGAAGATATATCAACAATAGTTTTTGTTGATAGTAGAAAAGAGGCTGAGATACTTGCCCTCAGGGTAAAAGACATTTTGAAAAAGAAAGGAAGAGAAGACCTTGTAGATAAGGTAAGTCCCTACCGGTCAGGTTATACACCTGCAGAAAGAAGGGAGATAGAGTTTAAACTTCTGACAAGGAATATTCTATCTGTGATATCTACAAGTGCACTTGAGATGGGAATTGATATTGGAGACCTTGAGGGCTGCATACTGATTGGTTATCCGGGAACACTGGCACAGGTATGGCAGAGATTTGGAAGGGCAGGTAGAAGAGATAAAAAAGCTTATAATATCTTGGTGCCTAAAAGGGATGCCCTTGACCAGTATTTTGTAAAAAATCCTGAAGAGCTGTTCTACAGACAGATGGAAGAGCCTGTTATTAATCCCCAGAACAAATACATCCTGAAAAAACATCTGCCTGTAATGGCATCTGAAATTCCTATAAAACTAAATGAGCTATCAGAAGAAGAAAAAGAGGTTGCACGGGAGCTTTATAAAGAAAAAAAACTTAGATTTGCAAACAACAAGCTGTATGCCAGTAGACAGGAACCTTTTAGCATAAGGTCTGCAGGTGAAAGTTTCAAAATTGTGGAGAGTATATCAGGTAGAACAATAGGAGATATATCCGGAGATATTGTTATTTATGAAGCACACCCGGGAGCTGTTTATCTACATAACGGGGAAAAATTTATTGTTGAACATTTAGATATGGAAAATAACACCGTTTATGTGGTCAGGTCTGAAGTTTCCTATATAACTGAGCCTCTAAAAGAGTCAGAGATAGAAATAGTCCAGATAACAGACAGCAGAAAAAAGGGAAATATAGAGATATTTCAGGGGAAGGTAAAAGTCAAAACAACAGTTATTGGTTACTCTATGCGAGATATGGAATTTGATGAAAAGCTAAAAGATGAAATCTTTGATGTGAATAACTTCTTATCAAAAGAATTTGAAACCATTGCTTTTTGGTGGACTATGCCACCAGAATGGGAAGAGGAAATTATCTATAAAAATGCAAAGCATAACGCCAGACTGATAGAAGAGTTTGTTTTCAAAAAAGGCAGATTATACGAAGGTAAGTATATCTATCATGACCTTGTTTTTGAAAATCTGCTGAAATTCAGGAAGGAAGGAGATATTGATGCCTTCCATTTTGCCATAAAAGCCATAGAAAGCCTATCAGCAAAACTACATGAAAAAGAAAAAGAAGAACTAAAGGAATATATCAAAAGGATAAAAGAAAGGAAAAATGGCTTTCTGGGAGCACTTCACGGGGTAGAACATGCACTTATCGGTATATATCCTCTGTATGCAATGAACGATAGATGGGATATAGGAGGACTTTCAACTCCATTTTTTGCAGAAACCGGAAAACCTACGATTTTTATCTATGATGGATATGAAGGGGGTGTTGGATACTCTGAAGTAGGTTTTAGAAAGCTGGAAGAGATGATGGAAAGCACATACAAAACAATCTCTAAATGTTCCTGTATAGCCGGCTGCCCTTCATGTATATACTCTCCCAAATGCGGAAACTCAAATGATTATCTGGACAAAACAGCCTCAATTCTTCTTTCTCATAAAATATTGAAAGAGTTTAATAAATAGTTAAAAAGACTACAGGAAAAGATTGCACAGAAAAATTAGTTTTATTTCTTTTTTATCAATCAGACTAAAAGCAAAATTTTTCCGTTAGCTACAAAATTGAAAATTAAATAATAAGCAGTTTTTTGCTTTCCTTTTTCTTTTGGATTGCATTTTCTATGGCTGTAAGAACATCCATTTTTCTCTTTGGAGAGCACCACTCTGGAGCTATAAGCTCATCTTCACTTGCCTCACCTGTAAGCCTGTGAACAATAATATCATCAGGTAAAACTTCCAGGATATCTGCAACAATGCTTGCATACTCTTCAAGGTCAAGGAGTCCAAATTCTCCATTTTCATATTGTTTTGCCATTACCGTGTGTTTAACAACATGAAGAGGGTGGATTTTTATTCCATCAATTGGAAGTGCAGCTATTAGTTTAGCTGTTTCTATGTAATCCTCATATTCATCTCCAGGAAGCCCAACAATCATATGGGCACATATTTTAATATTTGGTCTTTTTTTAGTTCTTAAAACCGCATCAACGAATTCAGAAACCCCATGGCCTCTGTTTATACTTCTGAGAGTTTTTATATTTGCCGTTTGAAGACCATACTCAATCCATATTTCAGGTTTTTCTACCGTATAGCTTGCAATTAAATCCAAAACAGGCTCAGGAACAACATCTGGCCTTGTCCCGATGGACATTCCTATAATTTCAGGATATTCCATTGCCTTATCATATATTTCCTTTAACTTATCAACAGGTGCATAGGTGTTTGTAAAAGCCTGAAAATAAGCTATATAACCTTTTATATTCTTAAATCTTCTTGAGTAGAACTCCATTGATTTTTCTATCTGTTCTTCAACAGACTGGCGGGTCATCGCATAAGGGCTGAAGGATGTATTGTTACAAAATGTGCAACCGCCGAAAGCAACCTTACCATCTCTGTTTGGACAGGTAAACCCTGCATCTATTGATATTTTTTGAATTCTTCCGCCGTATTTTTCCTTGAGATACTGGTTAAATTTTATCATTTTAACCTCTATTAAAAGGTTTTTATAATAGTTTAATAAATCTATGATTTTTTTTCAGGAGGGCAACATTCCTCTGCAGGTTTTCCTATGTAGTATCCTTGAGAATAATCTATTCCCATTGCTTTTACTGTTGAAAAAACATCCTCATTGTAAACAAACTCTGCAATAGTTTTTATACCAAGCTTTCTTGAGAAATCAACAATTGTAGAAACAACAACCTGAACGTATATATCATAAGGCAACTTTTTAATAAGGGAACCGTCTATTTTTATAAAATCAGGGTCAAGCTCGACAATCCTTGCAAAATTAGAATATCCACTGCCAAAATCATCTATTGCTATTTTTACACCTTTATTTTTTACATTTTTTATAAATTCTTTTATATCCTCATAATTTTGGATACTCTCACTTTCTAAAATTTCAAATGTTAGCCTTTCAGCAATTTCCGGATATTTTTTTAGCATTTCGTATATGTATTCCTTTATTCCTTTATCTGTTATATCTTCTGCTGACAAATTTATAGAAAACATAACGTTGGTATTTTTAAACTTATCAAATGCCTGTTTTATAACTTCCTGTGTTATTTTGCTGTAGTATTTAGATTCTTTGGCTACAGGTAAAAACTGAGCAGGGGATATAATGTTATTATTCTGATCTTTCACTCTAACAAGGCATTCATACTCTACAATATTACCTGTCCTGTTATCTATTATAGGTTGATAAACAAGAAAGATCTTATTATTCTGGAGTGCATACTTAATAGTATCTATCAGATTAAGGTTCTGCTGGATATGTTTGTAAAGCTGCATATCTTCTCTATATATTAGATACTTCTTCCTGTTTTCTTTAGCATGTTTAAGAACCATATCTGCTGTTTCCAATAAAGGAGAAATAAAAGATACGCCTGCTGAAACATTTATAGAAATTTCAAGTAAGATGATCTTATTATTCTTTTTTATTTTTAGTAGAAATGTATGATTTTCAATTTCTTGTATAAGTGTGTCAACTATTTTTTCTGTTTCATTTCTTCTGTTTTCATACAGCACTCCAAAATCATCTGCTCCGAGTCTAAAAACTTGTGCATTTATCTTTTTAGCCTTTTCTTTTATGAACTGTCCCAGTTCTATTAGCAGCTGGTCTCCAACAGCAGAGCTATAAAGGTCATTTATATGTTTGAAATTGTCTATATTTATTAAAATAAATGTTGGTTCTTTATAATTTTTCTTTACTTCAAAAAATGCTCTTCTATTTGGTAAACCTGTTAAATCATCTGTTATTAATCTTTTACGCAGGTTTTCTTTTAAAGCTTTCAGAGTTTCATTACTGATATCTAGCCGGACAAGTAAAAATGCAAGATAAACAAGAACTGAAAGAAAAACAATACCTATCCCGAAATTAAAAGTAATAATAGTCTTGGCTTCTGCCTGACTTTCCTTTATGAAACTATTTCTAATATCAGATAAAAGTTTTAAATTTTCTTTGTTGTCTATTAATTTTTTAAATTCCTTCTGATAAGTCAGAAAATTCCTCAGTATAACCCCCAAATGAAGCAAAAATGTCTTATGAAACTGCTTCAACTCTGGATTGTCTTCAACATTATAATTTTTCAGCATTTCATAATATATCTTTAGATCAGATATAAAGTTCATATCCATACTGTTTTGAAGTAAAAAAATTGTAGAAACCGCTTTGTTTACAAGGAGATAGTATGATATATCCAGATTGGAACTAAGCTGTAAATATTTTAAGGATAGTTCAGGTATGTATATTTGGGAATTTTTTATGGCAGAATTAAGGGTTTCAAACTTGTAAATCTCATTTTCTTTTTCCTTAATTTTATTTTCATACTGTTTTATAAGTCTGTATGTGTTTTTATGGGCAAGCTTTTTTAGATGACCTAATTTTAAGTGCTTTATAATATTTTTAATTTTTTGCAACGGCTCATAAATTTTGTTGTAATCATAGTATAAGAAAAATTTACTTTTTAAAATTTCACTTTCCAGCCGGAATTCATTTTTTTCAATCCTTTTTAAATCAAATAAAACACCGGAAGTGGTCATTGTATAGTCAAATGTATTTTTAGAGGAATATAAAAAAGCAGCAGTTACCACAATAGCAAGAAAAAGGACAAAATAAATTCTCCTCACCTATTTTCCTCTACAAGTATTGATGGAAGTTCTCCCTTCAAAGTCTTCAAAAAGGCAATTATTTTCTCAATATCTTCATCGGCCATATCTATTCCAAGATTATGCTTAGCCATTACTTTGATAGTAGTTTTAAGATCTGGAATACTTCCATCGTGGAGATAAGGATAAGTGCAGGTGATATTCCTGAGGGAAGGAACTTTATAAACGTTTTTATCTTCTTTTCTTTTAGTGATTTGGTATCTATCAGGATTTGTTGGTTTCCATGGATATGGAATTACAACACCAAGTTTTTGGAAGGAATTTCCTCCAAGATTTATACCATTATGGCAGGAGATACAGCCAAGTCTTTTAAACAGTTTAAATCCTTCCTCTTCTTCAGGAGATAGCTTCACTAAACCTCTGAGATATCTGTCAAACTTGCTATTTGGTGTTATGAGGGCTTTTTCAAACTCAACAATTGCATCTGCCACCTGTTCAAATTTTATTCTGTTTGTATGGTATATCTCTTTAAACTTTTTTCTGTAAAAAGGATTTTTATTCAGTTTTTCTTCAATTTCTTTGGGGGAAGAATTCATCTCAACAGGGTTTGTTATTGGACCTATTAACTGCTCCCGCAGGTCTTTAGCTCTACCATTCCAGAACTGTCTGAAATTGAAAACAGCATTAAAGACCGTAGGTGAGTTAACTGTTCCTTTTCTGCCGGCAAATCCTGTTGAAACAGGTTTCTGGTCGGTTCCACATTTTGTATAAAGGTCGTGACATGTTGCACAGGAAACCTTATTGTCCTTTGAAAGTGAAGGATCATGAAACAGAATTTTACCAAGCTCAGCCTTCGCCCTGTCATATTTTACTGTGACAGGCAAAGGCTGAAGCGCTTCAAAAGCAAAGGTCATATTAAAAAGAAAAATAAATATTAGCCATATTTTTTTCATAAATGTTGGATGATTGCCTCTGTAATTTCCTTTGTATTAACCCTTTTTGTTCCTGGAGCCCAGATATCTCCTGTTCTGTAGCCTTCTTCCAGCACTTTATCTATAGCCTTTTCGATATCCCTTGCAGCTTCAGGAAGTTTACAGGTTATTTCCAGCATCATTGCAGCAGATAGTATCATGGCTATTGGATTTGCTATTCCCTGCCCTGCAATATCAGGTGCTGAACCGTGCACAGGTTCATAAAGGGCATATCTCTCTCCGATACTTGCTGATGGAAGCATTCCTAGAGAACCTGTTAAAGCCCCGGCTTCATCAGAGAGGATGTCTCCAAAAAGGTTTCCTGTTACGATTACATCAAAATCCTTTGGTCTTCTAACAAGCTGCATTGCACAGTTATCAACATACATATGTTCCAGTTCTACATCCTGATAATCTGCATGGACTTCATTTACAACCTCTCTCCATACAGCAGATACCTCAAGAACATTTGCTTTATCAACACTTGTAACTTTTTTCCTTCTCATTCTTGCCATCTCAAAAGCAAGTTTAGCAATTCTTTTAATCTCGTGTTCGTAATATATCATTGTGTTGTAGCCGACTTTCTCACCGTTTCTCTCTTCTATTCCCCTTGGCTCTCCGAAATATATTCCACCTGTTAATTCTCTTATAACAAGCAGGTTAACGCCTTTAATCAATGTCTCTTTAAGGGGAGAGGCATCTAATAAAGCTGTGTATGCTTTTCCTGGTCTGAGATTTGCAAATAGGTCTAACTCTTTTCTTATTCTGAGCAATCCTTTTTCCGGTCTTTTATCTGTAGGTAGGTTATCCCATTTTTCACCACCTACAGCGGCCAGTAAAACCGCATCGCTTTTTTTAGCAAGCTCAAGTGTTTCTTCTGGAAGAGGGTCTCCTGTTGCATCTATCGCAGCCCCTCCTATCAATGCCTCATGGAATTCAAAATTTATTCCGTATTTTTTTGAAATAGCATTTAATACCTCAATGGCAGATTCCATTATTTCCGGTCCAATACCATCTCCCGGTAAAACCGTAATCTTACAGCTTTTTTTCATAAACTCTAACCTCCTTTTATTTAAATTTTAGACTTAAATCCAGCCATTTACTTGAGTGGATAACTGCTCCGGTTGATATAAAATCAACCCCTGTTTTTGCATATTCTTCAATATTATCAAGTGTTATATTTCCTGAAACTTCAAGTTTTTTTCTACCTTGATTTATCTCCACAGCTTCTTTTATCTGTTTAATATCCATATTATCAAGCATAATTATATCTGCTTCAGTTTTTAGAGCCTCTTTAAACTCATCAAGAGATGAAACTTCCACCTCTATTTTTATCATTGGTGAAATTTTTGATTTTATTTGTTTTACTGCTTCTGTTATACTTCCTACCAATGCTATATGATTATCTTTTATCATTACCATATCATAAAGGGCGAACCTATGGTTATACCCTCCTCCTATTCTAACAGCATATTTTTCAAATGCCCTTAATCCCGGGGTTGTTTTTCTGGTGTCAAGGAGTTTAACAGACGTCCCTTTTATCTTTTGAACATATCTGTTGGTGGTTGTTGCTATTCCTGAAAGTTTCTGAACAATGTTTAAGAAAACCCTTTCACCTTTTAAAATGGATTTTCCACTTCCTGAAAGTTTTAAAATATGCTCTCCTCTTTGAAGCTTTTCCCCGTCATTTTTATATTTTTCTATTTTTATATCAGGGTCTAAAACATTAAAAACCTCAAGAGCTATATTAACACCTGCAAGAATACCTTCATTTTTGGCTATTAAGACGGCTTCTACATTTTTGTCTATATCAAGATTATCGGTTGTTAAATCCTGATATCCTATATCCTCAAGTAGAAACTCTTCTATCTTTTTTCTTACAAATAATCTATCTAACATATTCAAATCCTAAAATGGTCTAACTATTGCCATTATAACTATAATTATCATCAAAATAGTCGGCACCTCATTATAAAAACGGAAAAATTTACCTGATTTTGTGCATTCATCCCTCTCCAACTTTTTCCTGACAAAAGAAAGATGAATAAAATAAGCAATAAGCAGTAAAGCTGCCGTTAGCTTAACATGTATCCAGCCACCTGTTTTGAAAATTTCAGGATTCATTCCAATCATTGCAATTCCTGTTAAAACCGTGCCCCAGAAGGCTGGAACCCCAATATATTTAAAAAGTTTATACTCCATTACTTTAACTACAGAGACAAACTCTTTTTTATCTCTGTTTTCTGCATGATAAACAAATAAACGGGGAAGGTAGAATAAAACAGCCATCCAAGATATAACAGATATTACGTGCAAAGCCTTAATCCACAGATACAACTTCCTCTCCTAATTTTAGTTAAAGATTAATAATTATTTTACACGATAAGGGGGAATTAATTAAAAATATTGTCGGGAAGTTTAGATAAACATCAGACTAATCATTTATTCAGATCTTTTGAAGCAATATCTATTCAAAATATAAAAACAGTTCGGATTTTATTATTCTTTATTTTGTGAGTTTGTCTCTTCAATGACTTTTTCTATGAAATCAGGAGAAACTTTCAAAACTTTTGCTATCTGTTTTATTGGCATTTTCAGTTCAAAATACATATTTTTAGCAATCTCTTTTTTAGCTTCTTCCTTACCTTTTTTAAAGAAAGGGTCATTTTTCATCATTTCCTCAGTTATAGTCAAAGGCATATCTCTTTCCTCCAAAATTATCACTAACTTCTCTTTTAATTTAGGTCTGTAGTTTAATGCTATCAATAGTTTTCTTATATAGTCTGCTCTTTTTTTCTCTGGCAACTTTAAAAGTTCATCAATTAGCGTAAATATATA
>NZ_JALVTW010000019.1 GCF_027023985.1 Persephonella sp.
ATATTTACTAAAGATAAGTTCTTTTAACAACGGATGTTTTTCTAACTTTGGGTCTTTGCTTATCAGTTCTTCAGCTTCTTTTTTAGCATATTCAAGGATTATTCTATCTTTGGGACGGGTAAAATCTGCTATTGATAGTCCAAATTTACCTGACTGGGCAGTTCCCATTATATCTCCGCTTCCCCTAAGCTCAAGGTCTGCTTCAGCTATTTTGAAACCATCTGTGGTGTCAACCAGTATTTTCATACGTTCAAGGGTTTTAAGCCTTTTCTTTTCAGCTTCAGGGTCTTCCTGTTTATGCTTGAACTTTTCAGGTAATACCAGATAACAATATCCCTCATAATTTCCTCTACCAACTCTACCACGAAGCTGATGTATCTGGGAAAGTCCAAATCTATAGGCATCTTCTATTACCATTACTGAGGCATTGGGAATATCAACTCCAACCTCAATAACTGTAGTTGAAACAAGAATATCTGCCTTTTTATTCCTGAAATCTTCCATTATTTTGTCTTTTTCTTCCTGGGACATTTTGCCGTGAAGCAGAATAACTTTCTTATCCGGGAAAGCTTCTTTCCACTGCTTATATCCTTCTTCTGCAGATTTCAGGTCTATTTTTTCTGATTCTTCAATCAATGGATAAACCACAAATGCCTGTCTACCTTTATCTAACTCTTTTCTAACATTTCTGTATAAAATTTCCCTTTCATCATCATAATAAATAAATGTATAAACTGGTTTTCTTCCTGCCGGCAATTGTTTTATTAACGACAAATCAAGGTCACCAAACTGTGCTAAAGCAAGTGTCCGCGGGATAGGTGTTGCTGTCATAACAAGGACATGGGGAACTGCATGGGATTTTTCTATTAAGGCTTTTCTCTGGACAACCCCAAATCTGTGCTGTTCGTCAACTATAACAAGTGCCAGATTTTTAAATTTTAGTTCATCCTGTATAAGAGCATGGGTTCCTATTACTACTTTTGCTTCACCGGTTTCTATTTTTTTATAAATATTTTTCTTTTCTGAGGCAGGAGTGCTACCTGTAAGCAGATAGGCAGGAATACCAAACTTTTCCAATACATTTTTGAAGTTTTTATAATGCTGATTTGCCAGAATTTCTGTAGGTGCCATTACGGCAACCTGTTTGCTGTCTAAAGCTACTGCAAGGGATGCTGCAGCAGCAACCATTGTTTTACCGCTGCCTACATCTCCCTGAACCATTCTGTTCATAGGTGAGGGCTTTGTAATATCTGAGATAATATCTTTTATTGCTTTCTTCTGGTCATCTGTTAGATTAAACGGCAGTGCATCCTCAAACTTCTGGATAAAATCAGGCTCTACATGTATAACAGGTGCAGGATTACTTTTTATGGCAGCCTTTCTATAGGCTTGTGCCAGCTCCAAAATAAAAAGCTCATCAAAAATAAGCCTTATCTGTGGTCTTGTTTCAAAATCATTGAGTTTATCTAAATTTTCTTCATTGCTGGGAAAATGTGTGTGCCGGAATGCATCTTCAATTGAAGGTAATTTATATTTTTCAAGTATATATTCCGGCATATACTCAGGAAAATACGGTAGATACTTTTCCAGTATTTTGTATATTCCCCTTCTTAAATGATTTATTGTCTGGGATGAGGTTTTTACAGAGCTGTCTCCCCGCAATGAATAAACAGGAACAATTCTATCAAGGATTATAGGGTCAAACTGGTTGTGGATTTCAGGTTGAACCATTGATTTTTCTTTACCGAATACAGAAACCTTTCCGTATAACAAAACCTCTTTTCCTTTTCTAAAAAAGGTAAATAAAAAAGGTTTGTCATGGACAAAATAAGCATTTAGTTTGTGTTTATCCTGTGATAAAACAACCTGAACTTTGAGTTTCCCCCGATTTATTTTCTTGATTTCTTCAACGGTTAGCCTAAATAAACCAGTCTCCCCGTCCTTTATTTTTGCAAGTTTTTTTAATCTTTTGTCCTCGTATTTTTTGGGAAAAAGGGTAACTGCCTGATATATGTTCTGAACTCCGACTTTTTTGAAAGCTCGTTTTTCAATAGGTTTGAGGATTTTTAAATCCTGAATTTTTATAGAATAAAAAGAGTTTAGGTCTAACTTTTTGACAGACTTTTTCTCTTTTTTCTCGGGTTTTTTAACAACTTCCTTTTCCCTGATATATGTTTGAACTTCTTTTAATAAATGCTGTATAAATGCTTTTTTCTTCTGGGGTGTAAGATTATCTATCAGAGATATATCTTCAAGTAAACCTTCCGGAAAATTACCTTCAAGCAGTTCCTTTAAGGTTTCTGATAAACCTGTTATCCTTGATAAAGTTTTTTCATCATAACTGCTTAATTTCTCAAGTAATTGTTTAGCTTGATTTACCTTTTTCATTGTTTTTTATAAAATCTTTTAACTCCTGTAAAAATTGCTCAGGGTCATGACCATAATTTACTGCTGCATAATATATCGTTTCATGTTTTTTGCAAGCACATATATTGCAATACATATTTTTAGAACTGAAAAATTTTTGTGTAAATGGATATTTTCTTAATACCTGTTGTATTGTTGTTTGCAGGTCTATATTTTTCATTCTTTTTCCTCCTTTCTCAGTAAAACTACCACTTCTGCAAATGCTGCTTTTCCTTCTCCAATATCACCTATTTTCTCATAGGTTTTGCCTTTTATGAATATTCTATCGGAGTTTATTCTAAGAATTTTCGCTGTGTTTTGTATGATTTTTTCCCTATAAGGTAAGATTTTAGGCTTTTGTAGGACTATATATCCGTCTATATTCTCTATCTTATATCCTTTTTCCCGGACTATTCTGCAAGCTTCTTCAACAAATATTTTGCTATCTGCATTTTTCCATTTTTCCTGATTATCCGGAAATAACTGCCCTATATCTCCGTATCCTATAGCTCCTAAAAGGGCATCAGTTAAAGCATGAAAAAATATATCTCCATCAGAATGTGCCTTAAAACCAATATCTGAAGGTATTTCTACACCACCAATGATTAATTTCCTTCCTTCTTCAAGCCTGTGAATATCAAAACCTATACCTATTCTATACACTTTTACTTCCAGTCCAGTTTCTCACGGAGTATATCAAAATAGTTTTTATCCGGTGTTCTAACTAGATAGGTATAATATGGGGATTGTTTTACAACTATTTTATCCCCATATTGCAGCTGTGTTCCTTCCTGTCCATCAAGGGTAAGCCATGCATCCTTTTCTTTTGCAACCAGCTCTATTGTTATGGGTTCATATGGAGGAAGCATTAATGGTCTGTCTGTAAGTGTATGAGGACATATTGGAACTATAAGAAAGTTCTCCATCATCGGATAAACAATAGGTCCCCCTGCTGAAAGGGCATACCCTGTTGAACCTGTTGGGGTTGAAATTATTATTCCATCTCCATTATAGGTTGTGATGTATCTATCTCCTACATAAACGGCAACATCAACTATCCTTGCAAGGATAGCTTTGTTTACAACAACATCATTTAAAACATCGGCCTTTAGTATCTCTTTACCATCTCTTATAAGGGTGGCTCTTAACATCATTCTACGGGAGATACATAGGGGTTTTGACAGTAGCTCTGATAAAACCTCAAAAGCTTCATCCTCGTTAACTTCTGTTAAAAACCCAAGTCTACCAAGATTTATTCCTAAAATAGGTATTCCATGTTTTGCTACCCTTCTGGCTGTGATTAAAAGTGAACCATCTCCACCAACAACAAGAAGCAGATCAACCCCTTTTAGATTTTCTTCATGTTCTAACTCTGCCAGGTTTTCAAATATTTCTGATTCAATGGCATAACTGTTTAGCCAATTTTTCAGTCTGACAGCAAAGTTCCTCGCTTCTTCGCTTGCTTTTGTAAATATATGAATTTTTTTAAATAGAGGATACATTTTTATCTGCATTAAATTCCTCACTGATGTTGTTTTTTCTTTTTATCAAGATAGATAGGCAGGAATAAGAAAAGAAAACCTATTGTTAATACTCCTATTAATATTATGCTCAAAGCTAAAACTAAATCACTCATCTTTATTCTCCTGTAATTTATCAAAATATAAAGAAGCTGAAAGAGATATTATTAAAAATATAAAGCCAAAAACTATGAGTATCCAGCTACTTTTATTTTCTTGCAAGACAAATCCCACCATTGAAGCCACAAAGGAACCAATTGATATTCCTTTTAATACATCTATAAAAGTTGAAAATGTTTTGTCATATCTCATTTTGAAAAGGGGCAAAAAGCCCCTTATTTTTATCCTAAATAATCCTTAGTCCATTCTGGATAAAGTGGATATGTTGAACAAAGGGATAAAACATCATCTTTGACTTCTTGAATAACTTTTTCATCGTCAAGATTTTTTAGAACTTTTACTATATTTTTTGCTATTCTCCTCATATCATCTTCTTTCATGCCTCTTGTTGTGAGAGCTGCCGTTCCAAGTCTAATACCCGAGGTCACCATTGGTTTTTCAGGGTCAAATGGTATTGCGTTTTTGTTTACTGTTATATTTGCTTTTCCCAAAGCTTCTTCTGCCTGATTTCCTTTTACATTTAAAGGTCTAAGATCAACCAGAACAATATGGGAGTCTGTTCCTCCTGATACTATTCTTAAGCCTTCAGCTTTTAACTCTTCTGCTAAAGCTTTAGCATTTTTTACAGTTTGATGTGCATATTCTTTGAACTCAGGTGTCATAGCTTCTTTAAATGCCACAGCTTTTGCTGCTATAACATGCATTAAAGGACCACCTTGAAGTCTTGGGAATACCCATTTATCTATATCTTTTGCATATTCAGCTTTTGAAAGGATAAATCCACCTCTGGGACCCCTGAGTGTTTTATGTGTAGTTGAAGTAACAAAATCTGCATAAGGCACCGGAGATGGATAAGCATCACCGGCAATAAGACCGGCATAATGAGCCATATCAACCATTAATAAAGCACCAACTTCATCTGCAATCTCTTTAAACTTTGCCCAGTCTATTATTCTTGAATATGCAGAAGCACCTGCAACAATCATTTTAGGTTTGTGCTCTTTGGCAAGCCTATAAACCTCGTCATAATCTATAAGCTCTGTTTCAGGATTTACACCATACTGGACAGAGTTAAAAACTATCCCTGACAGGTTTACTTTTGCCCCATGTGTAAGGTGTCCACCATGGGCAAGGCTCATTCCCATTATTGTGTCGCCAGGCTGAAGTTGTGAGAAAAATACTGCTTGATTTGCCTGTGAACCTGAATGGGGCTGAACATTTGCATGCTCAGCACCGAATATTTTTTTAACCCTTTCTATTGCAAGGTCTTCTGCTATATCTACATACTCACAACCACCGTAATATCTTTTATGTGGTAGACCTTCTGCATATTTATTTGTTAAAACAGAACCCTGAACTTCCATTACCGCATAGGAAGTGTAATTTTCAGAGGCTATCATCTCAAGGTGTTCTTGCTGTCTTTTGAACTCAAGGGAAAGGGCTTTGAATATTTCCGGGTCTTGATTTTTTACATGTTCAAGCAATTATCAAACCTCCTTAACTACAGAAATTTTTTTCTTCAATATTTTTTATCTCATTTACCCTTCTTTCGTGTCTTCCGCCTTCAAATTCTGTTTCAAAGAATACATCAACTATTCCAAGGGCAACATCAATACCTAAAACCCTTGCTCCAAATGCCAGTATATTTGCATCATTATGTTTTCTCGCCATTCTCGCCATATATTCATTTGTGCATAATGCTGCTCTGATTCCTTTTACTTTGTTTGCGGAAATAGATATTCCTATCCCTGTGCCACATATAACTATTCCTCTGTCTGCTTCTCCTGAAGCTACAGCCTGTGCAACAGCCTCCCCAAAAATGGGGTAATCAACGCTTTCTTTTGAATAAGTTCCTTTGTCTATAACCTCAAAGCCTTTTTCTTCAAGGTGTTTTTTTACTATTTCCTTGTAATCGAAACCTGCATGGTCGCTTCCGATAGCTACTTTCAAGACTTCCTCCTGAGTTATCACAGATAATTCACAGAAATATTATACTATAATAAAAACCAAACACTCAGGGGGTAAATGAATGAAAAAATTAATTCTTGCACTGATGTTATTGGTTTCTGCATCCTTTGTTTATGCAGAAGAAGGAGAGGGATGCCTTGGGTCTGATATAACAAAGGAAGAAGTTCAGAAAGCCCTTTCTCCATTAATAGGTAATGTAAAAGTTGAAAAAGTATCACCTTCACCTATTGAAGATCTTTACGAAGTAATCTTAGACACACCAAGGGGAAAATTTCCCGTTTATGTAGACTGCTCTCTTAATTACCTAATCACAGGAAGCATTATTGACATCAAGCATAAAAGAGACCTTACCAGAGAAAAAGCAATGGCACTTGCCCATCAAAGTATGGAAGAAAAGCTGAAAAAGCTGGAAAAGAAACTGGGTAAAGAAAGAGTAGAAAAACTGAAAAAAGTTCTGGGACCAAGGTTTAACAACATAAAACTTGTAGATATCAAAGATATCCCTAAAAAACATCTTGTTACTTACGGTAATCCAAAGGCAAAATATACAATATACCTTGTAACAGACCCTCAATGTCCTTTCTGTGCAAAATTTGACAAAGAAATGAAAAAACTACTTAAAATGAGAAATGATGTTAAGTTTGAACTAATCTTATTCCCACTTCCTTTCCACAAACATGCATCTCCAATATCGCAAAATATCTTGTGTGAAAAATCTGTCGCAAAACAAAGGGAAATTCTTGATAAAAGTTTTGAGTATGTAAGAAATAAGCAGTATGAAAAATTATCTTCTCTGGAAAAATCCTGTAAAGAAGGTCAACAAATCATACAAGAACACTTTGCATTTGCAAGTAAGGCAGGAATTAACGGAACACCTACTTTAATATTCCCACACGGTATTGTAATCTCCGGTCTTATGTCTGCTGAGCAAATAAACAAAGTCTTAGATGCGCTGAAATGATAAGCAAAACTAAGGACAGGGAAATCCCTGTCCTTTCTGTAAGAAATTTAAAAGTATCTTTCCACACTGATAATCAAACTATACAGGCTCTTAAAGGCATATCTTTTGATTTATACAGGAATGAAATTCTGGCACTGGTAGGGGAATCAGGTTCAGGAAAAAGTGTAACCTGTTATTCAATTCTTAATCTTCTTCCAAAGTATGCAAAAGTATCCGGAAAAATAACATTTAATAGCGATGAGGAAAGATATGAAAATCTCCTTGAGTTAAACAAAGAAAAGTTAAGGGATATTAGGGGAAATAAAATATCAATGGTATTTCAAGAACCATCTGCAGTTTTAAACCCCTTATTAAAGATAGGAGACCAGATTATTGAAGCAATCCTTGCCCATAATAAAATATCCGAAGAAGAGGCAAAAAAACTGGCTCTAAAAGCTATGGAAAAGGCAAGAATTCCGGAAGTAGAGAGAAGATTTAACCAATATCCC
>NZ_JALVTW010000020.1 GCF_027023985.1 Persephonella sp.
GGCCTGCTGCCCCTCGACTTGCATGTGTTAGGCGCGCCGCCAACGTTCGCGCTGAGCCAGGATCAAACTCTCCAAATAAATCTATCTCCTGGCTCCCAGCTCCCTTATTCTCAATGCCAAGTAGCCTTTAACTCAGCCGCTCAGGCTCCTAAAGACAGATATACAGTATATTATCTATCTCGCCCTTTGTCAACCCTTTTTCCACTTCTTCTTTTCATACTGCCATGTAGCCAAACAGGACTACCCAATATATACCCTCTATTTTCTCTTGTCAAGCCCTTTTATGACTCTCTTAGATTTTTCAATGACTTTTATATTTTGGTTGCGGGGGCTCGCCCGCAAACCGATTTTAACTTCACATATTCAAAACGGGAACGCTTTTTCATCAAAAGCGGATAATAATATATACAACCTGAATGTGAATGTCAAGGGGAAATTAACTTATATATCTTATTACATTGATTACATCAAATTTAGCCCTATAATTATTTTGATAAAAAATTAAAAAACTATAGGGATAATGCATGAAAATTACGGCTTTAGACATTGAGCAATGGATTAATACAAATCCAAGGAGATCTCAGGAAGAGCTTCCAGAACTCATTAAAAAACTAATATATTATTCATCTCCGAATGCACGCATTATATGTCCAAGTGGTAATAATGTTTCTGTAAAAGGATTTGATGGTTATGTTGAATCCGAATATGAGAATAATAATTTTGTTCCTTATGGCAAGTCTATATGGGAATGTGGAACAAATGAGAACTATAAAGGAAAAATAAAAGAAGATTTTGAAAAAAGAACAAAACAAACCTCTGCAGAGGAACAAAAAGAATATTCGTTTATTTTAATTACTGGAAGAAGATTTTCAAATACAGAGGAAAAAATAAACTTAGAGAATAAATTTAAGGAAAAATCCAATTGGAAAGATATAAAAATATATGATGCTACAGATATTGAAGAACTTTTAGAAAAAGCCTTTCCTGTAAAAATATGGTTTGCCAGATTAATTGGTAAAATATCTGATAACGTATATGATATTGATTCGTATTGGTCTTTCTTATCAAAATCAACAAAACCAGAATTCACCTATGATATGGTTATAATTGGTAGAGATGAAATTTCAAGGGAGATAATTGATAATTTAGAAAAATACATAAAATTAGTAGAAATCACAGGAAAGAGTATAGAAGAAATTATTTATTTTTTCATAGCTTCTGTTCTGAAATATAAACCCGAACTAAAATCAAAAGTTCTGATTATTACTGATACAAAAGGTTGGGACAACCTTTTATTAACAAATATAAATGGAAAATATATATTAATCCCAGCTTTTACAGATACCCCACAGGTTAGTTATGAACAAGCTATAAAGCAAGGACATATTGTTATTAAACCTATAATATCTCGTAAAAGGAAGGAAAATAGTATTTTTATAGAAAAAGCAACTCCCTATAGGTTAGAAGGAATTTTAATAAACGTTGGGTTTCCTGAAGGTGAAGCTAAAAGGTTAGCAAATCTATCAAAAGGGGATTTTCTATGTCTAAGGAACTACATTTCTACTACACCAATTAAATTAGTAAAAGATGAAAATAAAGACTTCTTAAAGAAATTTTTTCTCATAGGTGGATTTAGCAAACAAAACGATTATAAAGATAAAGAATTGTTAGAAGAATTCTTTGATATGACATATTCTGAAATAGA